>JBMZNW010000006.1:322-21020 GCA_049619915.1 Gammaproteobacteria bacterium | reverse complement strand
GTTATGTTCGTGAAGGCGATACCGTACTCGATCTGGGGAGTGGTAGTGGCAAGATATGTTATATGGCAGCGCAGCTCGTTGGTGATGAAGGGAAGATAATTGGCGTTGATATGAATGATGATATGTTGTCATTAGCCAGAAAGTATCAGTCAGAAATGGCAACAAAAGTCGGTAGTGATCGCGTACAGTTTTTAAAAGGTAAGATTCAGGACCTAGCTTTGGATATTGATGCGATGGAAGAATGGTTGAAATCAAATCCAGTGACTAATGCTGATGAGTTAGCACAATTAGAAAACTGGAAACGTAAGCAAATAAAAGCGACGCCATTAATTCCAGATAATTCTGTAGACCTTGTTATATCAAATTGTGTTTTAAATCTGGTCAGTGACGTAGAGAAACAACAACTGGTTAATGAAATATTTCGAGTTGTGAAGCCGGGTGGTCGTATTGCTATTTCCGATATTATTAGTGATGAGTTTATTCCTGAACACTTAAAAGCAGATGAAGAATTGTGGAGTGGTTGTATTTCCGGTGCATTTCAAGAGCTGGAAATGTTAGAGATGTTTCAAGAAGCGGGTTTTGTCGCTGTCTCGTACGACAAATGGGAAGAAACGCCATGGCAGGTTGTTGAAGGTATTGAATTTCGTTCAGCAACGATAACCGCGATCAAACGAGAACAAGTCGATTGTATTGATAAGGGACATGCTGCAATTTATCGCGGACCATTCAGCTTTGTTGTCGATGATGAAGGACATGAGTTTCCGCGTGGCGAAAGAATGGCTGTTTGTGAACGCACATTTAATTTATTAAGTAATGCGCCATATAAAGAAAGCTTTATAGGGATTGCACCTTCGACAGAGCAAGAAGGTAAGGCTTGGTGTGCACCTGCTGGAACGCGGCGTCCTGTTTCTGAAACCAAACAGGCAAATTTTTCTAGCAGTGATAAATCATCAGGTTCCTGTTGTTAAAATAGTGATACAAACTATAAATTCATATAACGCGGCACTAGCCGCGTTTTTTGTGAAATAAAGCATTATATTTTTTAGGAATGAAATGAAACAACAACAACCCACTGCGGCAGTGGCTCTGGTGGTGACACGTGAATCGCCATCTATTTTATTAGTACGCAGAGCTGAGCATCCTCTAGACCCTTGGTCAGGGCAGTGGGCTTTTCCTGGTGGCAGGGTGGAACAATCAGATAAGGATTTGTTAGCGACTTGCCAACGAGAAGTGTTTGAAGAATGTGGTTTTTCTTTAAGTACTGAACATTATCAATATGCCTTACCTGTTGCTAAAGCAGGTCGTTTGAATAAACAGCCTGTTCTTGTTGCGCCGTTTCTGTGGGAAATACCGAACAGGGTTGAATTACAACTTGATGAGTCTGAAATTGCTGCAGCACATTGGCAGGAGCTTGCTTTTCTGTCTGAGCCAGCTAACCACAAAATGGGTGTCATCGCGCCGAAGTACAGTGATCAAGAGTTTCCTTATGTTACTGTTGGAGATACGCCGTTATGGGGTTTCACGTATCAGGTTTTGATGGATTATTTAAAAATATAATCAAAAGCGCGATGTTATTTGACTAAAGTGTTGTAAAAAATCCCAAGTAGTGATTTGTCCTCAATTGTTGGATAACATGTTATTTTATTACGGTCGTAATGCAGGCGGACTTTCTAGAGTGCTTTTCTGCTGTTTTGACTTTTTTATATCAGAAATATTTGAGGAATCTTTATGAGTGCAACATTAATTGATGGAAAGGCTATTTCGGCTGCAGTAAGACAGGAGTGGAAGGAAAGGGCGGTCGTGCTCAAGTCTAAAGGTGTTTTGCCTGGCCTTGCGGTTATCATTGTCGGTGATAATCCTGCATCAAAGCTTTATGTAAATAATAAAATTAAGGCCTGTCATGAAGTCGGGCTGCACTCTGAGGTGCATGATTTACCCGAAGATGTCTCGGAAAAGATGCTGCTTGATCTTATAGATGAATTGAATCAGGCAGAGAAGATCAACGGCATATTGGTACAATTACCTTTGCCTGCTCATATTGATGAAAATAAAGTCATTGAAGCAATTAAACAGGAAAAAGATGTGGATGGTTTCCATCTTTATAATGTTGGTGCATTAATGACCGGCAATACAGTTTTCCCTCCCTGTACGCCTTTTGGTGTAATGCGAATGTTGAAATATTGTGATGTGCCTGTTGCCGGTCAAAATGCCGTTGTTGTCGGTCGCAGTAATATTGTTGGTAAGCCGATGGCGATGTTGTTGTTACAAGAAGATGCGACAGTGACAATCTGTACTTCTAAGACGAAAGATTTAGCAGAACATACCAAACGCGCTGATATTCTGGTTGTTGCGACTGGTCGTGCGGAAATGATTAAGGCCGAGCATGTTAAAGAAGGCGCAGTGGTTATTGATGTCGGTATCAATCGTCTTGATGATGGCCGCATAGTAGGCGACGTTGATTTTAATGAAGTAAAAGAAGTCGCAGCGCAGATTACGCCAGTACCCGGCGGTGTTGGTCCGATGACTATTACCATGCTGGTTGCAAACACGGTAATGGCTGCAGAAAAAGACAGCGGTATTTCTGGTATAGAATAATTTAATAAAGAATAACTATTCTATAACTTAAAAACTAAGTAACTCGATAGATACAGCAGTACCTTCGTTAGCAGTAAAAAAATAGCTGATTAAAAAGCTTTGTGTTTAAAAGATTAACTTTTTTCAGGAGAAGGTAAGGATTGCGCTGTTGTATCTATCCAGCTTTCAACTTCTTTTGTTATTTGTTTGGCGTTTTTACCGCCGGTTTCAATAACAGGCCCAATGACAAAAGTGATTTCGCCGGGTTTTTTAATCATGCTATTTCGAGGCCATAGATAGCCGGCATTGTGTGCGATAGGGACAATGTTGGCGCCCGATTTTTCTGCCAGCAAACCACCTCCAGGTAAATACTTACCTTTCTTTCCTGGTGCTATGCGCGTTCCTTCCGGAAAAATAATCACCCATAAATTTAGCTTTAACCGTTCGCAGCCTTGTTCAACGATTTGACGAAACGACTTCACTGCGGAACCTCTGTCTATTGCAATCGGTTGCATTGAAGCCAGTCCCCAGCCATAAATCGGGATATGTAATAACTCTCGTTTTAATATCCAAACTTGTGGGATGAAGATAAGTTGTAAGGCAAGCGTTTCAAAAGCAGATTGATGATTGCACATAATAATGCAGGGTTTATCAGGAATATTATCCAGCCCTTCAATCTTGTATTTAACACCACAACATAGTCTTAACCAATAAAGATTAAATGCTGCCCAGCGAGAGATCAGGTAATAACGCGTTTCAAACTTGAGCGGAAAAATAATCACACCGAGCGGTGCAAAGAGTAGTGTACTAATGATTTGCCCAATGTAAAAAAACAGGGAACGGATAAACAGCATTATTAATTTTTTAAAATTTTCTCGTCAACAAATGCAGCAAGACTGTCATAGATTGGAATGCCTTTCGGAACCAGACCTTGATCAATTTCTGATTGTCCCTTACCTGTGCGGACAAGTACGGGTTTGCCGCCGGCACTTTGCGCTGCTTTTACATCTGTCATTTTATCGCCAATACAATAGACTTTATTTAAAGGCGTACGAAGACGTTCAGATATATCAAAATACATTCCTGGCTTTGGCTTACGACATTCGCAGTTTTCTCTAGGTGTGGACGGGCAAAAGAAAATAGCGTCAATAATGCCGCCATACTGAGCAAGATGAGATTTCATTTTGCTATGTATCGCATTCAGATCATCTATAGTAAATAACTTACGCCCGATTCCTGATTGATTTGTCGCAATAACAACTTGGTAACCATTTTTCGTTAAGCTGCCGATAGCTTGCAGGCTGCCTTCAATAGGGTGCCATTCATTTGGCGACTTGATGTAGTCATCAGAGTCTTCATTAATAACACCATCGCGATCAAGAATAATAAGTGGCATAGTTAGTTTTTAACTCTGTAGTTTCGATATATCTGCTGTTTGTAAAAATAATGCACTAATACTACCAAGCAGCGCTAATCTATTTATTTTAGTCGCTTCATCTTCACAATTCACCATCACATTATCAAAAAAGTCATCAATGTTTTCACGTAAACCGGCCAGCTCGGTTAAAGCTGATTTATAATCGCGCTTTTCAATTAGTGGTGAAACGCGTTTTTCATACTCATTCAATGATTCTGCTAATGTTTTTTCGGCGTTTTCAACAAGCAAAGAATCATTGATTTCATTAATATCAGCCACATATGATTTCTTTAATATATTACTGATGCGTTTGTTTGCTGCAGCCAGACTTTCTGCTTCGCTGAGTTTTCTGAATTCAGTAACTGCCGTTAGCCGGTGATGAAAGTCCAAAGGTTTGCTGGTATTGATCGCCAGAACAGATTCAAAACTATCCGCACTAACATCTTCATCTAGATAATAACGACGCATTCTTTCCATTAAGAAATGATAAATATCATCACTGTATTTTTCAGCATTGATATCGTTTGGGTAGTTTGCAGCAGCAGTGGTAATTAGTTCTTTTAAATCAATATCGAGTTTACATTCAATAATGATACGTAAAAGCCCAATAGCGGAACGGCGTAAACCAAAAGGATCTTTATCACCTGTTGGTGCTTTACCAATAGAAAAAATACCGACAAGACTGTCTATCTTTTCACTGATTGCCAGACATTGACCGGTAGTCGTTGAAGGTAAGTCATCGCCGGCAAAACGAGGCATGTAATACTCTTCTATAGCAGTAGCAACTTCTTTATCTTCGCCATTTGCTTCAGCGTAATAACGTCCCATCGTGCCTTGTAAGGCAGGGAATTCTGATACCATGTCGGTAAGCAAGTCGCATAAACAAAGTTCTGCTGCGCGCTTCGCTTTATCAACATCAGTGCTTAATAATGCCGCCAGGCTTGAAGCGGTTTTTATTAAACGTTCTGATTTGTCTGCAAGAGAGCCTAGTTGTTTTTGATAAATAACTTTTTCTAATGCTTGTCTATGATTCGCTAAACCGTGTTTTAAATCGCGCTCCCAGAAAAACGCAGCATCGCTTAAGCGAGGTTGTATAACGCGTTCATTACCCTGTTTTACTAATGCCGGGTTTGTACTTTCTATATTAGAAACACTGATAAAACAGGCTAATAATTTTTCGTCTTTATCAACAACCGGAAAATATTTTTGATGATCCTGCATTGATGAGATCAATACTTCTTTAGGTAGTTTGAGAAAATCAGAATTAAAGTCGCCAGAAAAACTAACTGGCCATTCTACTAAGGACGTTACTTCATCTAATAAATCTGAATCAATAATAACTACTGGATCATTGGGTTTAATTTTTCCAGCTTTAAAATTAATTACTGATCAAAACTTTCTAGAAAATAACTACGCCATTATGTTTATTCGCAATATCTTTAACCTGTGCTTCAATAACAGCGCTTCGTTCATTGTAGTCAGCTAAAACATGCGCTTCTTTTTTTAGTGTTTCGACATAAGTTTCAGCAGATGTAATTGCGACTGCTTCAGGATGATGGAAGCGGTGTCCGAAACTGGTTTTACCAGTACGAACGCCCATGATTTCACAGTCGATGTAATCGTTACCTAAAAGTACCAATGTCCATTTTATTGGACGAACAAATTCAACATCACTATTACCCCAGCGCATACGTTTTGCGATAGGCAATCTGTTCAATGCTGTTTCTATTGTCTCCGGTAATAATTCGGCAGTGTTTTTACCTTTAACTACTGTATCAAATGCTAACCATTCCCCTTTATCGGTTTTTATTCTATCCAGCTTATCAACACTGACACCACAGGATTTTGCAAAACCTTGCGTTGCTTTTGTTGGCTGACCGTCATCATCAAAAGCAACAGAGACTGAAGGACCACGTCGTTGTTGCTGTTTATCTTCTTGAGAAACTTCCAAACCGGATAAAACTATCGCAAGTCTGCGTGGTGTTGCATACCAGTTTGCTGCACTAAATTTTAGTTCAGCATCATTTAAAAGCTGAACCACTTCATCTTTAAATGCGCTGGCCAGTTTTTTTAGTGATTTCGGAGGCAGCTCTTCTGTTCCGATTTCAATTAATAAGTTTTCAGTCTTGCTCATGTTGATAACTATAAATTCTATTTTTCATTCAATAATGGAAAGCCTAATGCTTCGCGACTTTCAAAGTAAGTTTGTGCAACGGCACGCGACAGTGTTCTGACCCGTAAAATATATCGTTGTCGCTCGGTGACGGATATGGCACTTCTGGCATCAAGTAAGTTAAAAGTATGTGATGCTTTCATTGTCATTTCATAAGCCGGTAAAGGCAGACCTGCTTCAATCAGTTTTTGTGATTCCTGTTCACAGGTATCAAACCAGCTGAATAATGACTCGGTGTCGGCTAACTCAAAGTTATAACGTGACATCTCGACTTCGTTCTGGTGGAAAACATCACCGTAAGTGACGATATTTTTACCCGTATCTGTCCAGACAAGATCAAAAATATTACTCTGGCCTTGCAGGCACATGGCGATACGTTCCAGACCATAGGTAATCTCGCCAGTGACCGGTTTACAATCCAGACCACCAATTTGCTGGAAATAAGTGAATTGGCTAATTTCCATGCCATCGAGCCAGACTTCCCAGCCCAGCCCCCAAGCACCTAATGTTGGTGATTCCCAGTTGTCTTCAACAAAGCGGATATCATGTGCGGCAGTATCAACACCGATCGCTGCTAATGAATCCAGATACAGTTGCTGGATATCGTCTGGAGACGGTTTTAGTACAACCTGGAATTGGTAATAGTGTTGTAAGCGGTTTGGGTTTTCACCATAGCGACCATCTGTAGGGCGGCGACAAGGCTGCACATAGGCCGCGCGCCACGGTTCTGGGCCAACTGCACGTAAAAATGTAGCTGGATGAAAGGTTCCAGCACCCACTTCCATATCGTAGGGCTGAGCAATGGCGCACCCATGATCAGACCAATATTGCTGTAATTTAAAAATGAGCTGCTGAAAGCTCAATTTTGAACCTGAAATTTCTTTTTGCTTATTATCTTGAGACATCTAGTTAAACCAATTTAAGAGGCGGGAAGTATACCGTGTGTGACTTACGATGTGTATTCGACTCATTGAAAAGAGTGCTCAAGTTCTTTCTGAAAATTGCCGCTAAGTAGATATCGTAAATAATAGGACAGAATTTTGAGGCAAATATCACTTACCACTTCCGAGACCGCGCACTGGTATGTCCTGATAGGCAAAGCGGAACATATTGCCTGCCGTTTACTACCGCAGAGTATTGAAGACTATTTAATTCGACTTTTTATGCGTGTCGAGAAAAATGAGTGTCCTGATCCGCAAAACATGCTTGCCCAAACAGAAGCGGAAAAAGCCGAGTGCAAATTACAGAAGCTGGCAGATCAATGCTTGATGCTATGCGGGTTTTATCCGGAAGCGAGTGAAGAATATGGTGTTGCGATGAATGAGTTTGTTGAAATGGGTATCGAGTCTTATAAACAACTGGCTTCAACTGAGAATGGCGAGAACGAAATAATCTATTCATATCTGACAAAAAACTTTGTGCAGGTATCTGAGTTACTAAATTATATTTATCAAATTTCGCATAAAAATGTTGCCAGACCTTATTACGCAACGGCTATTAATAGCGAAGAAGCTATAAAGCTTCCACTCAAACAAATCGAAGACATTTCATTTAGTAGTCCTATTTCACATAGAGTTTTCAATTAATAAGGAAAAGAAATAAAAAATTAAGGATGTATTTATTCCATTCGACTATATGGAGATATAGCTTAAATAAATACAGGGGAAGGCATAAAAATAACGAGGTATATTTATGTCGAAAAAAAGTGGAGAAGATAAACCATTATTGGATAAATCAGTTTTAGAAGATTTAAAGTTAATCATGGAAGATGAGTTTACGGAAATTTTACAAGTATTTTTAGAAGAGTCTGTCAGTTTAATGTCTGAAATACACTATGCATTTGAAGATGCGCCTGAAGATGCAACAGGGAAAGTACATGCACTTAAATCCTGTGGTAATAATGTAGGTGCAATACGTTTAAGTGAAATAGCCGAAGAGATAAGGCAACATCTTATTGATAATGAAATAACTGTTGCTAAAGATAGATTAGATGAGTTACAGGATGTTTTTACACAATCACATGCGCAAGTAAAAAAATATATGAAAGATTATATGGATAAGGTTGCCTGACATAGAAAACATAAGCGGTTGACATGGAAAAAGAAGCAGGAAAAAAATTATTAATTATCGATGATGATAGTGATATACGTCGATTAATTAAATATGGATTGGAAAAACAAGGCTATCAAGTTTTTGAAGCGAGCGATGGTATTTCTGGCTTTGAAAAATTTCAATCAACAGTGCTAGATCTGGTTTTAGTCGATGTCAAGATGCCCGGCATGGATGGCTTTGAGTTTTGTCAGAAAGCAACTCAAAGCAACTGTAATAAACATATCCCTATTATGATTATGACTGCGAGTGATGATTATGACTCAGTCAATAAGGCTTATGAAAAAGGTGCAACTGACTTTATCTCTAAGCCGGTTAATCTGGCAAAATTAAAACATCGTATTAAATTTTCATTACGCTCATACGAAACTTCAGCAACATTGGCGAGAAGTGAACGTCAATTATTATCTGCACAAAAATTAGCGAAACTCGGTGCCTGGATTTACGATGTTGAAGCTAAACAATTTCAATGTTCGGATGAAGTCGCTAAAATTTTTGCTATTAGTCATTCGAACTTGATGTCTCATGATGACTTAATGAATTGTATTGACGAAAAAGATGTGAGCAGAGTTCGGCAAGTATTGGAAGATGCTTCAATAGATAATAAGTCTAATAGTCTTGAATATGCTATAAAATCCAGTGACGGAAAAAATAAACAAATCAGACAGATTATTGATGTAGATACCGATGATGTAATTAACGAAGGAAAAATATTCGGTATCTTTCAGGATATTTCTGACTTGAGAAATGCTGAAAATAAAGTAAGAACCTTATCTTTATTCGATAATGTCACTGGCTTACCTAACAGACGCTTGTTCAAACGTTTGCTTTCAAAAACAATTGTCTCCTCAAAACGATATGAACGTGGCTTTGCGCTACTGGATATCAATCTTGATAAGTTTATGCGGATTAATACGACGCTAGGACATGATGTAGGTGATGCTTTATTAATAGAAGCCGGTCAGCGTTTAAAGAATAGCTTGCGTGATACGGATTACATTGATGAAGAAGAAGAGTTGCATCTTGGTAATGGCATACTGGCCCATTTTGGCGGTGATGATTTTATGATCTTGTTGAATAATATTTATTCCGGAGATGTCGCTGCTAAGGTCGCAGTTCGGATAAATAAAGCATTTGAGAAATCATTTAATATCTCCGGGCATGAAGTGCATATGACAGCAAGCATTGGTATTGGTATTTACCCTGATGATGGCGCCGAAGCAGAAGGCTTATTAAAGAAAGTCAGTGCTGCTTTGCATAATGCTAAGGAGACCGGGCGAAATTGTTTCCGTTTTTATAATGAGTCAATGAATGAGATGTCTTTTCAACGTTTGTCTATGGAGACAGGTTTACGTAATGCATTAAAAAGAGAGGAGTTCGTTCTTTTCTATCAACCGAAAATTAATTTACTTGATGGGAAAATCAGTGGCGCAGAAGCATTAATCAGATGGAACCATCCTAGTATGGGTCTAGTCCCGCCAAATGATTTTATTCCTCTTGCAGAAAGCACAGGATTGATTGTGCCGATGACAGATTGGGTTATTGCTGAAGCTTGCAGGCAGTTATCCGCATGGGACGACGATGGTTTTCATCTTAGCTCTGTGGCAATAAACATCACGCCTAATTCATTGCTGGATAAAAACATCAATGACTATATCTCTGGACAACTTGAAAGCGCATCTGTTGAAGCATCGCGACTTGATTTTGAAATAACAGAGTCGATTTTCATGCAGGACTTTGATGAAATTGTTGCTGTTTTACACGGCTTAAAGCGTATGGGTGCCAGTGTCTCAATTGATGACTTTGGAACAGGTTATTCGTCATTAAGTTATTTGAAACGATTACCCACATCCAAGTTAAAAATAGATCAAAGTTTTATACGCGATTTAATGCATGATAAGGATGATGAGATTATTGTTAATGCCGTTATTTCAATGGCACATAATTTGGGTTTTGATGTTATTGCCGAAGGCGTTGAAGATAGAGAACAACTGGAATACTTAAAGAAACAGGGCTGTGATGTAGTTCAAGGGTATTACTATAGCCGACCTTTAGCTGCTAAGGATTTTTATGATTGGGCGATAAAGTACGAAATGGAATTGTTGGCGCTAGAATCGATTTTGAAGGCAGGCTAGCTTAGTTAGACGCCGCTTGTTCAACAAGACTAGTAGTATTATCACGTACCACATTATCAGAGCGCTTTTTTAATTCATCGTATTTGAACTCCTGAATCTCAAACCACCAATCTGCAGTACGAGCATTCAAGTCATCTATAGAGGCTTTAACTTGTTCTTTATCTTCCGAAACAAAAGCCTCATCAAATTTGAATTCAAATGATGTATAAGGAGTACCTTCGAATTCAAACGCGACAATATCAGCAATAATGCCATCAAACGTTATAATTTGTGCCTTGATAATTTCTTCTGGTGCCTGAAGTTTTTCTTTTGAACGTGCACTATTGATCTGCACATCTTCTAACAGACTACCAAACTTGTTAATCATGATTTCTGGGGCAAGCTTTTTACCAGCAGGCAGGTTCTGTAGTTGAAAGCTTTGCTGGCCTTTCTCGTCTTTAAACAAAGTGAAACTATCGCCATCAGCATGAACAATACGTATCGACTTAACAGCGTCTTTTTTAATATCAAATAAGCTGCGCTCGATCCAGTCAGTCTTTGCCACAGTGACATCTACAACGCCATCAACCAGATAAGATTGCGCATCATCTGGTTTACGTACATACAAACCGGGACTGCTTTGTGCTGCGCTACTCAGTCTTGATTTGCCTAGAATAACTTTAACAATGTCATTAGAGCTTTTGTCTTTGATGGTTAACAATAGAGAGGTTGATTCTTTACCTTCTCCGAATCCTTCAACACCAAGACGATGATAAAGTCGAGGCAGAGCTGTTTTAGGCGCATTAACTCTTAGATCTGCAGCACCAAGCACTGCGCTTTTTACTTTGTCAGGTAGTGCAGGATAGCCATCAAACTCATCAATAGTCCAAACGTCATTTATTTGAGTCAGATTAACTGAGCCGGCATAGTTTTCTATTGCGATGTGATTGACTGATTCAATTTGTTCGGCCAGCTCAGGGAAAAACAGAGGCTTGTCTATTTTTGATTGTGGCGCGCGCAATTGGACAAATATTGATGCTGCAACAACAACAACAACCGTTAATAGGGTCAATAAGATAAGTTTATTTTTAAACATCAGGTTCGTCTATTTGTTCGGTATATGCCGATTATTAATGCCAATAAAGTAATTAATAAAGGGATTAAGCCAATGTTAATGAATCGTATCTGGGTGCCCAGTTTCTCAATGTTCTTTTGTAGCTCATGCTGAACACTGCGCAATTCTTTCCTTGTGGCAAGACGCTCTGCTCTAAATTTTTCAATCTCTTCTGTTAATTTGTTATTTAACAAATAAGATTTTTCTGAGCCTTGCTCCTGTTGTAACTGTCTTATCTTGTTTTCAGTTTCTTCCAGGCTGGATTGTAACTCTAGCTCGCGTTGGCGAAATTTCGCTTCTGCTTCTTTACGGATTTTATCGACCACTTCAAAAGGTCGTGAGTATTTTTCGCGGCCTCGAAGACTAATCAAATCAGTATTACCCGAGAGGTTTTCTATGCTGTTCATAACGAAATCAGCATTGTTAGCGATAGGTTGCGGAACAGAAGAACCAAACATGTTTTGTGTACGTATCCAGAAATGATCAGCGAGGATATCAGTATCTGCGACTACGATAAGGTTGAGCTGACCTTCTTTAATATAATCTTTTGCCGGTGTTTTAAGTCCTCTCAGTGATTCTGGCATACCATCGGGGTAATAGCTTTGTGCTTTACCACTGATACGTGCTGCTAACAACATCTGCTTATCTTCTGACTTGAAGTTGTCCATGATGATGTTCGGATCGCGTTGTAATAAGACTAAGTCGCGTTCCAGTTTGGTCGACTGTGTTGAGGTTTGAATCAATGGTGTAATTTCCAAACCTTTGTCTTCTTTAATTTCAAGTGAACCAACTGTTCCCATGTGGATCAGATTAAGCTCACTGGTAGAAAAATCATCCGCATTGAAATTATTTTCCGTCAATCTTAACCACGGTAGGAAATCAACACCTTGTGGCTTACGTGGGTCATCGGATTGAACACGCATGGCAGCATTAATATCGCCAACAATTTTATTTTCACTCATTTCAAGCCCCCATTGCCCAAGTAACTCTGGCAGATAGGAAGCTATTTCAGGCATGGTGCCCGGTTGTTCAGGTTGTGTATGGTCAAGCTCTGCGATTGGATCAATAAATATAATGGCTTTACCACCGTGTAACAGATATTGATCAATAGCGTATAAAGTCTGTTGGTCAAGCTTCTTCGGATGTACCAACATGAGCACATCAATTTTATCGACGTCGATATTCTCAATCAGTGTATCAACGTTTTCGCTAAGATTACGTACTTCAAATGAATCTCGTAATGCATCAATAATGACCCATGAACGCGGGTCTGCAGCGCCTGTTACGGCAATGACCGGTAATTGTGAGATGACACCTATGGTTCTTTTCTCTGGATAAGCAAGATCATAAATCATCTTGGTGAGGTCATATTCAAGAGCAGATTCACGATTGGTTTGAAAGAAAGGAATGACCTTTTCATCATCCGTCGAATTAGTTCCGACAATACCAAAATAGGCTCGATCACCATCAGAACTTGCTGAGACAGTACGTAAGCCACTTGCCACAGCCTGATCTTCTGTTTCAGAGAAAGTTTCTGGCTCAATAATATTCAGGATTAGTTTGTCATCCGCATGAGCGACGTACTCCTCCAACATATCTCTAACGCGAAGACCATAATTCACCAACAGCGGATAGTCGCTCATGGCTTTTTGTGAAAAATAAAAATCAAGCTGAACGGGCTCTTCCAAACTAGCAAGAATATTTTTCGTGCCTTCCGACAGGGTAAATAATTTGTTTTCTGTTAAATCAATACGCCATGTTGTGAATGCCGCGTTAGCAAGAATAATTGTCGCGATAAACAAAGATGTTGCTAACACTAAGCCTGTGCTGGAAGTAAGTTTACTTTTTATAGAATGTTGCATGACCTAACTCGCTTTCTTCGCTTGAATAACGACGACGTTGACGTACAACCAAAATATAATCAATGCGCCAAAGTAAATGATATCGCGCATATCAATGACACCTTTCTTTATTGAATTGAAATGCGTCAGAAAGCTAAATGATGCAATTGCATCGACGACTGCTTGTGGTGCCCAGCCCTGGAATAAATTCAATACCATTGGGAAACCACTCAGAATAAACATGAAACAGATAACTACACTGATAACAAAGGCAATTACCTGACTCTTAGTAAACGCTGATATACAAGAACCGATTGCCAAAAAGCCACCTGCCATAATCAGACTACCAATATAGCTTGCTAAAATAACTGTATTGTCCGGATCACCGAGGTAATTAACCGTGAACCACATCGGAAAGGTCAGCGCCAGAGCAACCGCAGTAAAACTCCATGCTGCCAGATATTTTCCAACAACGGCATCGGTGATTGATACAGGTAAGGTCATCAATAATTCTATCGTGCCGCTTTTTCGCTCATCGGACCAAAGGCGCATTGATATCGCCGGGATTAAAAACAGATATAACCAAGGGTGAAAACGGAAGAAAGGTTCCAAGTCAGCCTGATTGCTTTCATAGAATGCACCGATATAAAAAGTAAAAATACCGGTCATGAATAAAAAGATAACGATGAAGACATAAGCAACAGGCGTTACAAAGTAACTGGTGAATTCACGTTTGTAGATCGAAAACATGGCGCTCATGATGTTGCTGCCTCCTTGTCCTCTCCTGTAGTCACTATACGGAAAGCATGATCAATATCACCGCGATCTGATTTAGAAATTAATTCTTTTGGTGTGCCATCAAATAATAAATTACCTGTCGCAATAATGATTGCGCGAGAACAAACTGCATCGACTTCTTCTAGAATATGAGTCGATATAATGATTGCTTTGTCTTGCGCCATTTCCTTAATCAGGTTTCGCACTTCATGTTTCTGATTTGGGTCAAGGCCATCAGTTGGTTCATCAAGGATAAGAATACTCGGATCATGCATAATAGCTTGAGCGATGCCAATACGGCGTTTATAGCCTTTAGATAAGGTTTCTATGCTTTGGTCGACGACATTTTTTATATTAATGAGGTCAATGACTTCATCGATGCGTTTCTGACGACTGGCTCCGCTCAATTGTCGAATATCTGCAACAAAGTTGAGGAAGCTTTTTACGGTCATTTCACCGTAGGCTGGCGCACCTTCTGGTAAATAGCCGATGGATTTTTTTACTGCTAATGGGTTTTCGAGAACATCATGGCCATTAACTTCAACTGTACCACTGGTCGGTTCCAGAAAACCGGTGATCATTTTCATGGTCGTGGACTTACCTGCACCGTTTGGCCCAAGAAATCCGAGTACTTCTCCATGCTTCACATCAAACGAAACGCCTTGCACCGCATGAATCGGGCCGAAAGACTTCCGTAACGACTTTACTTTGATCGCTTCTGACATAGTGTTAATTAATTAGATACCTTGTAAAAATTACTATCTATTTTTATAAATCATCCATTGTGGCAGGTGGTAAATTGCCCTGCCTAATTTTTAGGCGCGAACTATTCTGCATAAAAATAGAACGTCGTCAACATCATCGACCTGATTCCGCCTGATTTGTTCCCAAATCAGTTTTTCAATTTTTAGCACCTATATTAAGTGTATATATAAGTATAAGTGGAAGGAATTTTTACTTTAATGCTTTTTCTTTTAGCCGAAATAAGGCGGAAATGTCTTCGTCACCATAACCTTCATCCATTAATCGTTGATAATGAATCAAGGTCATTTCAATTGTCGGCAAAGCATTTTCACTAATAGATTTTGTCATGCTTTGACAAATACCGAGGTCTTTATGGTGTAAAGCGAGTTTAAAACCAGGTTCATATGTTCCAGCTAACATGGTTTTGCCGCGATGATCGAGAAACCAGTTTCCTCCGGCGCCAGTTGAAACAACGTCGACAACCTTATCCATCGGTAATCCCATTGCTTTACCAAAGGCCAATGCTTCAGTAACCGCCTGATTAATACCGGCGCACATGATTTGATTGACTGCTTTGGTCGCCTGTCCTGATCCCGTTGGACCCATGTAAACAATATTACTCGCAATAGCCTCCAGTGTTGAACGGGCTTTTTCCAATTGTGCTTCATCTCCACCTGCCATTACAGCAAGCGTTCCGTTCTTTGCACCTTCAACACCACCCGAAACAGGGCAGTCAAGAAAATGCGCATCAACTTTATTTAAAATATCCGCAGCTTGTTTTGCTGTGTCAGAACTCACCGTGGATGTATCAACAACAATAGTATTCGGTTTAACTGACTCTTTAATAGTATTAATCATTTCCAATACATCAGCATCACGTGAGACACAGATAATGATCATTTCGCAATTTGCAGCGACCTCAGCGGGTGTCATTGAAATATGGCAGCCGCATTCTTTCGCAAGTGTCTCGGCTTTAGAACTTGTTCTGTTATAGACGGTTACTAAATGACCTGCTTTAGCAAGGTTTCTAGCCATACCGTCACCCATCGCACCTAAACCAATAACACCTGTTTTCATGAAATTAATTCCTGTTGATTGTCGTTAAAACATTGTGATTAATACAATATTTTGTAAGTACCAATAAATCATTGAGAACTGCTGTAGTGTTTTCACTTGGGTTCTGTCTTAATAAGTTTTTAATTTTTATGATAGATACTGAATAAATAAAAAAATCTCTACTATACTTTAAAAGAAAATCCTAAACACATTTTAAAAATATGTCGAAGAGTAATAAAGACATTATCGATTCTCAAATAGAATGGTTGAATAGTATTGGTGCGGCTACGTTCGTTATCGACTCTAATAATATCGTCAAATTCTGGAGTCGCTCCTGTGAAACACTGACTGGCGTTAAATCTGAAGAAGTTCTCAATACGAATCAGCATTGGAAAGGTTTCTATGCGGAAGAACGAACCTGTCTAGCTGATATGGTTCTGGATGAGGGCTGGAAAGAAAAAGTCCATCTATATGAAAATATAAAAAAGGCACCCAACACAGAAAGAGGGCTTATTGCGTCAAATTGGTGTCAAACGCGAAACGGGCTTATGTTTCTTATTTTTGAAGCAAACGCATTATTTGATAAAGATAAAAATATAATTGGTGTAATCGAAACACTGAGCGATGCAACAGAACTGAAAAAAACTCAAGATGAGTTACAAACACTTTCCTTGGCAGTTGAGCACTCTTCTTCTTCCGTGCTTGTTACCGATCCAAATGGAAAAATAGAATATGTAAATCCGCGCTTTAGCGAAATTACTGGTTTTTCGGCGGATGAGGTAATCGGTAAAGACATTAAGCTAATAAGACCTGCTGATCACTCTAATGAAAATTATAAAAAAATCGGGTTAGCGTTTGAATCTAGAGGGGAATGGAAAGGTGAACTGCAAAGTGTCAGGAAAGATGGCAGTCATTATTGGGAAAGGTGTTCGCTGTCGACAATAAAAGATGAGGATGGAAATGTCATTCATGTGGTTGGGGTGCAGGACGATATAACAAGTGAACATGAGGCAGCGCAAAAGCTGACTTATGACGCAACTCATGATGCACTGACAGGACTGATGAACAGGCGCGGTTTTGAAGAAAAAGCTGAAGCACTTATTAAAAATAATCAGGCAAGTAATCAAAAGCATTCTTTATGTTTTATCGATCTCGACCAGTTTAAAATTGTTAACGATACTTGTGGTCATGAAGCCGGCGATGAGTTATTGCGCAGAGTTTCAAATTTTTTCACTGAAAATGTTCGAAAGAACGATACATTAGCGCGTCTGGGTGGCGATGAGTTCGTCATACTGATGGAGAACTGTAGCATTGAAGCTGCAAACCGTGTCTCTACAACGCTGCTAAAATGCATACAAGATTTCGACTTTCTTTGGCATGGTGAAAACTTCAAAATTGGTTTGAGTATCGGCATCGTTTCTTTTGATGAAACGATAACAGACTTAATTGAATTGATGCGCCAGGCAGACTCTGCTTGTTATATGGCGAAAGATATGGGGCGCAATCGCATACAAGTTTACTCTGAAACTAATTTAGAGTTGAATAAAAGGAAAAGTGAAGTTCAATGGATTACGAAAATACAAAAAGCATTAGAACAAGACAGTTTTTATTTAGATGCGCAGGCGATTGATTCTATTAGTGGAAAGACAAAAAATCATTATGAATTATTAGTCAGGATGCGTGATAAAAATGGAAAGTCCATTCCTCCAAATCTTTTTTTGCCATCCGCCGAAAGGTTTAACTTAATTACGGCGATAGACCAATGGGTCATAAAAAACGCTTTAAGACTATTAGCAGAGCATCCAGAGTTTCTGTATAAAATAAACTTCGTCTCTATAAATATTTCAGGTCAATCACTGGTTAATGATGAACTGGTCGATTTTATTAGTGAACAATTGGATGCAACAGGCGTTCTAGGTAATAAGATTTGTTTTGAAATTACAGAGACATCAGCAATTAAAAATTTAAAGATTGCTACCAATTTAATAACTAATTTGAAGAAAAAAGGGTGTTCATTTGCGATAGATGATTTTGGTTCTGGATTATCATCCTATGCGTATTTGAAAAACTTGCCGGTTGATTATCTAAAGATTGATGGCATTTTTGTTAAAGATATTGTTAGTGATCCCATCGATTATGCATTGGTAAAATCAATCAATGAAGTGGGCCAAATTCTTAACATTAAAACAATTGCTGAATTTGTAGAGAATGATGAAATAAAAGGTATGTTGAAAGCAATAGGTGTAAATTATGCGCAAGGTTATGGTATTTGCAAACCAATTAGTTTTGAAAGTTTATTAAAACAATCTAATAACGTTCACGTTATAAATCAGACAGTGCAATCTAATGAAAGGTAATATGATAAATTAAATCTTTTCGCTGTTATCAAAATGTTTTGCAATCACCTCGGCAACACAACAAGTTAGTTTCTTAGCCATTGGGATATGTAGAAATTCATTCGGGCCGTGTGCGTTTGATTCTGGCCCAAGAACGCCAGTAATTAAAAACTGCGCGTGAGGAAATTTCTCACCCAACATTCCCATAAAAGGAATCGACCAACCTTCACCCATGTGTACAGCCGGTTTATCAAAATAATTATTTGAAGCTTCATCCATAGCCTGCTCTAACCACGGTGCTACTTCCGGTGCCATCCAACCACTGGCTGCCCAGTCTGGTGTAAAACTGACTTCAGCAGCATAAGGTGGATTATCAACTAATAGCTCTTCCAGTTTTTTACTCGCTTGTTCAGCGTCGCAAGTAGGAGGTAATCGCATGGAAAGTTTAATTGACGTTGACGGGCGTAATACATTACCTGCCGATTCGATATCCGGCATACCATCAACACCAATATACGATAAAGCCGGACGCCAACTGCGATTAAGTATTAACTCGACTGGGTCGTTATTCATTGCTTGTGTTCCGTTTCGCATAGGGAAACGTTTAAATACATCATCGCCCATCATCTCGGCTGCACGTTGTGCCTGCTCTATTCGTTTAGCAGGAATATCAACATAAAAAGCATCATCCAGTATTTGCCCGCTTGTTGAGTCTTCCAAACGATCAAGTAATTGTCTTATGATTCTAAAACTGGAAGGCACGATACCGCTGGCATCACCGGAATGAATGCCTTCGTTTAATACTGTCACTTTTAATGTGCCGCCAATTAAGCCACGTAATGAAGTGGTAGACCAAAGTTGATCATAATTACCGCAACCGGAGTCAAGACAAATAATCAGCTCCGGTGTGCCGATGCGATCAGATAAATGATCAATATAGAAAGGCAGATCATAACTGCCACTCTCTTCACAGGCTTCGATAATGATGACGCAACGTGCATGCGGGATATTCTGTTGTTGTAGAGATTTAATTGCTAGCAAAGAGGCAAACAAAGCATAACCATCATCAGCACCACCACGCCCGTATAATTTATTATCTTCCAGCACAGGTTCCCATGGCCCCAGACCGTCGCGCCAACCCGACATTTCTGGTTGTTTATCCAGATGACCATAAAGCAGAACCGTTTCTTCACAATTAGCTTCTCCGGCGATATCGATATAAATAAGCGGCGTTCTTTCAGGCAAACGAACGACTTCCAACGCCATATTTTCTATATTTTGTTTCTCGCTCCAATTAACAAATTGCTGAACAACTTTGTCGATATAGCCGTTATTTTGCCAGTCCGGGTCAAAAGCAGGTGATTTATTCGGTATGCGAATATAGTCGGTCAACTCCGGAATAATTTCGTTTTCCCATACTTGATCGCAAAAAGACTGTATTTTAAGGGTTTTCATGTGTTTATCAGGTCTGTTAAGCTGTGAGATAGAGTTATATTAGTGTTTTGAATTAGCTATAAAGTACGCTGCTGGCTCAAAACGTCAATTTAATTTTTTAGGTGCAAATTAAGAGGAGTCTCATAATGTTAGGTTTAAATAAATCATTCGTTTTATTCTCTATGCTTTCTAGTCTTTTATTACTCGCTGCTTGCGGCGGTGATGATGCTGAAACAACGTCTACAGCAGCGCCAGTAGCTGAAACAACTTCCGCACCAGCAATGGCAGAAGCGGCGGCAACTGAAACAGAAGCAAGTGCCGATAGTGGTGGTGTCAGTGAAACCTTAACCATCGATCAAATTGAAAAAGCAGAAGGTGTTATTTATCAGGATGAGATTTACGCTAACTGGCCAACGCACGAATAATTAATTTAAAGGCAGGTTTATAAATAATGCTTAAAAGAAATATAACAGTGTTTTTATTTTTTTCTGTAATGCTACTTGTCGGTTGCGGTGAAAGTGAAACACCAAAAGAAACATCAGCACCTGTTACAGAAGCAATGCCGGCAAAAGTTGAAGCGAGTCCTGAGGCTGTTGCCGAAGTTGTTGAAGAGGCACCTGCTGTAGAAGAAGTGAGCAGCGAGATGCCTGAAGAAACAGCTACGACTGCGATGGAAGAAAAAGCTGAAGCTATGGTTGAGCAAGTGAAAGAAGAAGCGACAGCTGTCGTTGCTGAAGTAACCCAACAGGTCGAAGAAGCTGTTAGTGTTGCTACTGATAAACCTTATCAACTTATTGATGGTGTAATTAGTGCTAATGCTATGGAAGGATGGAAAACCTACAACGGTGGTGGTTGTGGCGCCTGTCATGGTAAGGGTGGAGTTGGTGCTGTAGGCCCGAATCTGGCAGAAAGTGTCACCAAGAAATTAAGCAAGGAACAATTTGTTAACATCGTAACTAATGGTGTCTCTGGTACGATGATGCGTCCGCATAAAACAAATACACGAGTG
>JBMZNW010000006.1:0-312 GCA_049619915.1 Gammaproteobacteria bacterium | reverse complement strand
GATGGATAATATGGATAATCTTTATGCTTATCTTGTCGCGCGTGGCGATGATGTCTTGGGCCCGGGTAATCTCATTAAGATGCCACTAGGAAAATAAATAGTAATTAGTTTTTAGATTATTATTAGACCATTAAATGGTTAACTCAAAATGAGTTAGCCATTTTTTTGCCTTTAATTTAATAAGCTTGCCATTATTCTTTGTAAATCACTTGTAACCACAGGCTTATGTAACAATACCGCATCACTCGCTTGCGCTTCGCGTAAGAGGTAGTCGGCAATTAATAACTTCAGAAATGTGCAGAAATTTTTCTC
>JBMZNW010000005.1:17042-21509 GCA_049619915.1 Gammaproteobacteria bacterium | reverse complement strand
GACAAACAGATTGTCATTAAAGAAGAAGGCATGATCATTGACGAATACAATGTTGATGATCCTTTAGCCGAAATTGAACGCTTACACAAAACCTATAAGGTTGCAGAAATAGAAGGCATGCCGCGCTTCAATGGTGGACTTGTTGGCTACTTTGGTTATGAAACGATTCGTTATATCGAACCACGTTTAACGAATAATGGTAAAGACGATCCTATTGGTTCACCTGATGTTTTATTAATGGTGTCAGATGAAGTTGTCGTATTCGATAATCTTAGCGGCAAACTTAATATTATTGTTCATGCCGATCCTGAAAACGATAATGCTTTTCAAAAAGCGCAACAACGGCTTGATGAGTTAGTTAAAACGCTGGCAACAAAACAAATCGAAAAACAAAATAGCAATGCTTCAAGAACCGTTAACGAAAAAGACTTTGTTTCCGGTTTTACTCAGGAAAACTATGAAGTCAGCGTTGATAAAATAAAAGATTACATTGTTGAAGGCGATTGCATGCAAGTCGTGCTATCACAACGCTTGTCTATTCCATTTGAATCTGCACCAGTTGATCTATACCGGGCATTACGTTGTTTAAACCCTTCGCCTTATATGTATTTTCTTGATTTGGACGACTTTCAAATTGTCGGCTCTTCACCGGAAATATTGGTGCGACTGGAAGATGATATGGTCACTGTTCGACCCATCGCCGGAACACGACCTCGTGGCAAAACCGAAGAAGAAGATATTGCATTGGAAAAAGACTTATTGGCCGATCCAAAAGAGTTAGCCGAACATTTAATGCTAATAGATTTAGGTCGTAACGATACCGGTCGCGTTGCCGAAATGGGCAGCGTTGAATTAACCGATAAAATGATTATTGAACGCTACTCACATGTCATGCACATTGTGTCTAATGTCACCGGTAAATTAAAACAAGATATGAGCGCCATTGATGTGTTACGCGCAACCTTTCCAGCCGGCACCGTTTCAGGTGCACCAAAGATTCGGGCAATGGAAATCATTGATGAATTAGAACCAGTCAAACGCGGTGTTTATTCCGGCGCAGTCGGTTATTTATCCTGGAACGGCAATATGGATACGGCGATTGCGATTCGCACTGCCGTAATTAAAGATAAAACATTGCATATACAGGCTGGTGCAGGCATTGTTGCTGATTCATTACCCAGAAACGAATGGGATGAAACCATGAATAAAGGCCGTGCTATCTTTCGGGCAGTCAGCATGGCGGAAAAAGGCCTGGCATAATTTAGGGCTTAAATAACTCAGGTATCACTATGTTATTAATGATCGACAATTACGATTCTTTTACCTACAACTTGGTTCAGTATTTTGGTGAGCTGGGTCAGGACGTACAGGTATTTCGTAATGATAAGATCAGCGTTGCAGAAATAGAAAAGCTAAAACCGAATCATATTGTTATTTCGCCCGGCCCATGTACGCCAAATGAAGCGGGTATTTCTATTGATGTCATTAATAAATTTAAAGGACAAATTCCAATACTGGGCGTTTGCCTTGGGCATCAAAGTATTGGACAAGCCTTTGGCGGCAAAATAGTTCACGCACATGAAATCATGCATGGCAAAACATCGGATATTTATCATAACAATACGGATATCTTTAAAGGCTTTGAAAACCCTTATACCGCGACACGTTATCATTCGCTGGTTATCGAAAAAGAATCTTTGCCTGATTGTTTTGAAATTACTGCGTGGACGCAGACTAAAGACGGTGAAATGGATGAAATCATGGGTGTCAGGCATAAAGAATTACCTATTTCAGGCGTACAGTTTCATCCCGAATCCATTTTGACGTCTTATGGTCATGAATTGTTGTCAAACTTCCTCAACAATAACTAATTAATTATCCATGAATATACAAACAGCAATTAACGAAGTTATTAACGGTAATAATCTAAACCGTGCTGATATGAATGCAGTAATGAAAACCATTATGCAAGGTGAAGCAACAGCTGCACAAATAGGTGGTTTACTGGTCGCACTGCGCTTAAAAGGTGAAAGCGTTGATGAAATAACCGCTGCTGCGGAAGTCATGCGTGAATTGGCTGAGAAAGTAAATGTTGATAAAACGAATCTAGTTGATACCTGCGGTACTGGCGGAGATGGTGCAAACACATTTAATATTTCCACAACGTCTGCTTTTGTTGTTGCCGCAGCAGACGCAAAAGTAGCTAAACATGGTAATCGTTCTGTCTCAAGTAAATCCGGCAGTGCCGATGTATTGGAAGCAGCGGGCGTTAATCTCGAATTAAATGCCGAACAAGTTGCGAGTTGTATTGAAAATGTGGGTATCGGTTTTATGTTCGCACCAATGCACCATAGTGCAATGAAACATGCAATTGGCCCACGTCGTGAACTAGGCATTCGTACTTTATTTAATGTACTTGGCCCATTAACCAATCCTGCGGGCGCACCGAATCAAGTTATCGGTGTTTTTAGTAAAGACTGGTTATTGCCATTAGCTGAAACATTACAACAACTCGGTAGTCAACATGTATTGGTTGTGCATGCTGAAGACGGGCTGGATGAAATTAGCATCTCCGCAAAAACATCGGTTGCCGCATTAAAAAACGGGCAAATCAATACTTATGATATTAGTCCAGCAGACTTTGGCATGGAGCTTCAAGATATTTCTAAACTCGCTGTATCTGGTATTACTGATAGTTTAAATACAATGAAATCTGTTCTGGATAATACCGATAGTGCTGCAAAAGATATTGTTTGTTTAAATGCCGGCGCAGCTATATATGCTGCGGGTATCACAGACTCAATTGCGACAGGTATCAGTAAAGCGCAAGAGACTATTGAATCTGGCGCAGCCAAAGAAAAACTAGAACAACTTATTCAACATAGCCAATCGTTTAAAGCGTAATACCATGCAAGAAAATACACCGGACATTCTAAGAAACATACTTAACTACAAGGCAGAGTATGTAGAACACGCAAAAAGAAACACCTCTGCGAAAGAGATGCAACATCGCGCAGAAGACTGCGAATCAAAATACGGCTTTACTAATGCTATTTTAAAAAGCATAGAAGAAGGAAAACCAACCGTTATTGCGGAAATTAAAAAGGCATCACCTAGCCGTGGCATTATCCGCGAAAACTTTAAAGCTGATGAAATAGCAAAAAGTTATGCTGATGCTGGTGCCTGTTGTTTATCTGTTTTAACCGATGTTGAATACTTCAAAGGTTCTGATGATTATTTAAAACAAGCGCGCGCAGTTTGTGAATTACCTATTCTACGTAAAGATTTCATGATTGATCCGTACCAAGTCTATGAAGCAAAAGTGATTGGCGCAAACTGTATATTAATTATTGTCTCGGCTTTATCTGATATGCAGATGCAAGATTTGGTTGGTACCGCAAATGAAATAGGACTTGATGTGCTGGTTGAAGTACATGACCGACTTGAACTCGAACGCGGCATGATGTTGCGCACACCATTGATTGGAATAAACAATAGGAACCTACATACCTTTGAAACTAGCCTCGATACGACACTAGGTCTGTTAACCGATGTTTTTCACGACCGTACAGTCATCACAGAAAGTGGTATCCATACACAAGATGATGTGAAATTAATGCGAAAAAATAATGTTAATGCTTTTCTTGTTGGCGAAGCTTTTATGAAAGCCGATGATCCGGGCAAAGCATTAAAGAATTTATTTTTTAATGATTAAAAGAGAACTTATTCTTCATCTACATCTTCAACGAAGTACAAGAAAAACACATCATTCCTGATAAGGTTTCTAATATGCGAAATAAATACTGCGGCTTTGATATAGAAACTTCAAAAATTCTTCCCGATAATTTTGGCGACCTACATGATCACCGTCCACTTGGAATCAGTTGCGCAGCATTTTGGTGTGAAGACGAAGATAGTGCTGAAGTTTTTTATAGTAAGGATTCTAATGGTAATGCTGCCAATAAAATGAGTGTTGAAGATTTATCACACTTTATTGATCGACTCATTGAAAAAAACAAACAAGGCTATGACATCGTTACACATAACGGTCTAGGTTTTGATTTTGATATCCTCGCTGAAGAATCAGGTAGAGATGAAGACTGCCGTCAGCTTGCCTTAAATCATATCGATATGATGTTTCACTTTTTTTGCGGCAAAGGCTTTGTCATTGGATTGAATGCCGCTGCCAAATCTATTGGTATCAGTAAACCAGCTGATGTCGATGGCTCTGTTGCACCACAATTATGGCGGCAAGGCGATCACCAAACGGTGCTGGATTATGTTGCACAAGATTGTCGCTTGACGCTCGATGTTGCCCTAACAAGTGAAAAGAATAAGAAAATTACATGGGTAACTCGCAAAGGTTCAACTGCCTATTTTGCCATACCGAATGGCTGGTTAAATGTTAAACAAGCAATGGAGCTACCTTTACCAGATACATCCTGGCTGGATAATGCCTGGGAAAGA
>JBMZNW010000005.1:0-17032 GCA_049619915.1 Gammaproteobacteria bacterium | reverse complement strand
CACTAAGATAGAAATTAAATAACTCGTTTAATTAAACCAATAAGGCGTTCTTTTGGTCTCTTCTGACTCTGGATAATTATAATGTAAAATTTCAAAAGCTCGCCTTGAATAAGTGCCATGTTCCCCATCTCTATTACAGCCATAACGTGTTGTTCTGACTGATAAAGCAAGTAATCGCTGAATTAGTTTATTATCAGAAATATATTTATCAACGATATTCCTGTTTTCATAAGCACTTATTGATCTTTTTGTTAAATACTCTGGTGCTTGAGTAATTTCAGTAAGTGCATATAACTCATCCCAATCAATTAATTTTAAAACTGCATGATTAGAAAGAACACTATCTCGGTGTTCTACATACTCCATAATATCTTCATTTAAATAATTAGAACGAGTATTTTCATAATAGTAAAAGTCGGAGTTCGGTAACCCGATTACTCGTTCATAAAATGCTTTGATCATAGAGTCATTGCTTCTATCAATCTTATAACTACACCACCAATTATTATCATTATGGTTATAGACATCTAATTGCAAATACTCTGGTATATCTTTGCCCTTATAATAAGGTCTTCTCCATAAATGATCTGAGTTATGTATGCTTATTGATATGCGTGGATATGTTAATAACATCCTAGTTATTTTATTTCTTTTGTTGTAATTAAAAAATGTACTTCTTATTTCTTTAATTTCTTTTTCAAGATATGGGTTAAACTTTACTAATTTATCTGTTAGCTGATCTAATATATCGTGCTTGTTCAATAAATATGCCCTTAACCAAGCAGCTCTTGCTATTTCAGCACGATCAGCTTTTCCGATAAACTCCATATCTAAAACTTTATTTAACTCTATTACCGGTAATAGATTCAAAACTGCTAAAGAACCAGGCCGTAATCTTGAGTATTTACTCGGTTTTATCTTATCTAAGTACATAAATTCGTATAAATCATCGGCTAGCAATTGCCTTAATTGATCTAAGTGATCAATTTGCCAAAAGTAAAAATCCTGAATATTAGTATTCACAGATTTTGATACAAGCTTCGCCTTATCTACTTTACCATTAGCAATAAACCATAAAATGGTATTTTTTACTGCTTCAAATCGGTATTTATTTTTGATTTCAATATCATTAATCAGAGTCTCTATTGCACGTTCATCTTCTTCTCTACCTAATAAAATTCGTATTGAATGAAAGAACAATGATGGATAGAGTACGATATCATCATCGTACCAATTATTTTCTATTATTCTTGTTTTAACTTTATTAAATTGATCAAGTACTTCATCAGAAAACTGATCATCAGGATGAATTCTTGTTAATGCTGCCAGCAGCCAATGGTAACCACCATCATTTTTCCAACGTTTTATCGCATGTTGGGTAACGTTTTTTGAATTTTCATTTAATACACGCGAATAATTTAAACCTAACCAGGGAACTTCCCAATTAAAACTACCCCATGCATAAGTAGTTTGTAACCAATCTAGATGCTCTAAATCTTCAGCAGTTATCATAAGTGCCTCCGCACGAGAGTAACCTCCTGCATTACCATTCAGCCACCAATCATCAGTCAAAGACAGCTCTTCTTTAGAATTATTTATTAAAAACCAGCCTATGTCTGTTTTAGCTTGATGATAGATATTCTTATTTAATGTGTTTTGTTTTATCTTTTCTGCTGGCCACAGAAGTATTTCGTTAACACTTTCTAATTGTTTAACCAATAGTTTCTGATCATGAGTTCGGTATGCCATGATATTGGTTAACTGTTTGGTAATTCGATGCACTTCGGAAAGAGATTCATCAGTCAAAATAGAATTTATTTTTGTAATAGCTTTTTCAGAATGTTCATCAACCTCAATCTTTGCCAACATATATTTTGATATAGCTCTATATCTAGAATCATAATCCACAGCCAAACTTTCAAATGTATCAATAGCCTTATCATATTTCCGGCTATAGTAATATGCAGCGGCCTTTTGATATTTAACATCATCTTTTACAATATCTTCTATTTCAGCACCAACATTCTCTGGCATCTTTGGTAAAGAAACGTGACTTCTAAAATAAGTTCTACAGTTTTCATAAACTGTGTTTTGATTAGCAATCCATTGATTTATATAAACGTGCTGTTCACCTAAATTACTTACAAGTTCATTAAGCCTTGTCAGAGTAAACTCGTACTTACATCTTCCATAATTATTTAATCCAAGGTGAATGTATTTTGCATACCCAAGCTTCTCTAATAACTTTGGATAATCAGAGTTCTCTATCGGTACTGATTTATTTAGTGCTAGCGGTTCAAGGTTATTAAAATATCGATACACACCAAACCGGCTGTAAAGGTTAGGCATCAGCATTCCTTCACCTATTTGTATTAGCTCGCTGACTTTTTCTTTATCAGATCCAATTATATTTAGTGCATGCACCTGATTAATCTGAAAAGTTAATACAAATAATATCAACAAATATTTCATAAAAACGACTCCATTCTTTTTTCATTATTCCTAGTTTTAATTACAAATGAGGCAAAACTATGGCAATAAGATGAAATATTCTGAATATATAATACTGAAGGCCTCGGTTGGGACTATTTTGATTGTTTGACTATTGCTCATTTAGACATGAGTAGATTAATTTCGAGAAAACAACTGGTCAGGTTCTTTAAATGATTTAAACTCAAGTGCATTACCGCTTGGATCTTGAATAAATAATGTCGCTTGTTCTCCTACTTCACCTTTAAAACGTGTTGTTGGCTTAATTAAGTAATCGACTTTTTTATTATTTAACTGTTCAACCAATTCATGCCATGCTTGCCACTCCAGCACTAAACCAAAATGTCTTGACGGAATAGCCTCACCATCAACAGGATTAGTCGCAACATCATCCATACCATCAACTAAATGTGCTGAAATTTGATGACCAAAGAAATTAAAATCAATCCAACGCTCTGCTTCACGACCAACAGTACAACCTAATATCTCGATATAAAATGATCGCGTTATTTCAATATTGTTTACAGGAAAAGCAAGATGAAAAGGAGAAAGCATTGCAGCTAAACTTAATTAAACATTAAACCTAAATAAGATTACATCGCCATCAGCAACAATATATTCCTTACCTTCTGAACGCCATTTGCCCGCTTCCTTGGCACCTTGTTCGCCTTTGCATGAAATATAGTCATCAAAAGAAACCACTTCAGCACGAATAAAACCACGTTCAAAATCAGTATGAATTACGCCTGCTGCTTTTGGTGCTGTTGCGCCAATAGAAACTGTCCAAGCACGCACTTCTTTTGGACCGGCGGTAAAATAAGTTTGTAAACTTAATAACTTATAACCGGCACGGATAATACGATTTAAACCCGGCTCTTCCATGCCCAACGCATCAAGAAACTCTGCTTTTTCATCATCTTCCAGTTGCGACACTTCTGCTTCTATCGCAGCACAAACGGAAATTAATTGCGCGCCTTCTTTATCTGCTAGTGCCTGTAATTTTTCTAGCCAAGGATTCGATTGCAAACCGTCTTCTTCAACATTGGCAATATATAAAGTCGGCTTAAGCGTTAACAGTTGTAAATGTTTAATAACATCCAGATCGTCTTCAGATAATTCCATAGCACGAACAGGCGAACCTTCGTCCAGATGCGCCATGATAGATTCGTATAACTCTTGTTCTTTTTTAGCGTCTTTATTGCCACTGCGGCCTAACTTGACTGCTTTTTGTAGAGCTTTATTAACACTTTCTTGATCGGCTAAACAGAGTTCGGTATTAATCACATCTATATCTGAAATAGGATCAACCTTACCGGCAACATGAATAATATTGTCGTCATCAAAACAACGCACAACTTGCGCAATGGCTTGTGTTTCACGAATGTTAGCCAGAAACTTATTACCTAAGCCTTCACCTTTTGATGCGCCTTCGACCAAACCAGCAATATCAACAAACTCCATTGTTGTTGGCACAACATTTTGTGGATTCACCATTTCTGCTAATTGATCCAGTCTTGAATCTGGCATAGCAACGACACCGACATGAGGGTCGATAGTGCAAAATGGATAATTCTCCGCATCAATAGCAGACTTGGTTAATGCATTAAAAAGTGTTGATTTACCTACATTCGGCAAACCGACAATGCCACATTTGAATCCCATAAAATAATTACCGTTCTTAATCTGTAGAGTGCTTTGCACGGATAGAGGTTTTATTCTCAGACGAGGCAAAAATGCGCGCAGAAGCGGAGTTTATAAATAATAAATGAGCATTCGAGCACATTTTTAACGAAGTATGAGGATAAAAGATCATTCGTGCAAAGTTCTCTAGTTATTTTTATTGTTAAGTTCCGTCATCAACTTATTTAATTGATCAGAAAAAAACTCATCGCTCTTTTCCAGTGCTAATGAAAATGAATTAATGATTAGTTCTTCTTCTTTTGCTGGAGCGCGACCAAGCACAAAAGGAACAACTTTATCTTTACTCCCGGGATGACCCACGCCCACTCTTAAACGCATAAAGTCTTTCTTGCCAGTACGCTGAATAATGTCACGCAAACCATTATGACCACCATGGCCGCCACCTTCTTTCAAACGCGTTGAGCCGGGTGGTAAATCTATTTCATCATGTACAACCAGAACCTGATCGATTGGAATTTTGTAATAGCTACAAAGTGCTTGTACAGATAAACCACTTTCATTCATAAACGTTTGTGGTTTACATATCCAACAATCTATTGAGCCGCTTTGATAACGACAAAGTTCAGATTGCGATTTTTTGTCCGGAGAAAATGATAAGGAAAGTTTATTCGCTAATGCATCGACAAACCAGAAGCCGGCATTATGTCGAGTCATCAAATAATCGGGGCCTGAATTACCCAGGCCCACGATCAATTTAACTGGAAGAGACATCGTCTAAATAAATAGCAAGATGTCAAAGAAGAGCAATTAACCTTCGCCGTCTTCTTTAGCTTCTTCGCCTTCTGCAGCTTCAGCAGCAGCATCTTCTGCTTCATCAGCAGCACTACCTTTAGGTGCGTGAATTGCAGCAACAGATAGAGAGTCATCACCACCGTGTAAGAGACTATATATCTGAACACCTTCTGGTAAGACGAGGTCGCTAAGGTGTACTGTTTGATCAAGTTCAACTTCCAACATATCAACTTCGATATATTCAGGCAGATCTTTTGGTAAACAGACAATATCAAGCTCGGTCAATGTATGGCTAACAATACCGCCACCTTGTTTAACACCAGCAGCTTTATCTTCGTTGATAAAGTGTAATGGCACACGCATGGTAAGCGCTTCGTTTTCATTCACACGCAATAAGTCGATGTGTAATAACAAACGTTTGTATGGGTGACGTTGTAGGTCTTTTAAAACAACCTTTTCTTTGTCTTTACCAACATTAAGGGTCAAGATGTGTGAATAGAATGCTTCATGTTCCAAGTGATGCATTACATCGTTATGCGGTAATGTGATCATCATAGGTTCTTTGTCAGTACCGTATACGATACCGGGTAATTTGCCATCGCGTCGTAGGCGGCGGCTCGCACCCTTCCCTACATCTTCGCGCTTCTCGGCAACGAGTTCGAATTGATTCATTTTTATTACTACTCCAAATTAATAATGGTTTTTATTACCTCCCGACCGCGACCAGTCAGGAGAATTTGTGCAAAAAGCTGCCAGTAGCCTTAATCCAAGAACATAGAGCTCAAAGATTCACCTTCTGCAATACGACGCATACTCTCAGCCAGCATCGCTGCCACGCTGAGTTGTCGAATTCGGTCACACTTCGCTACATCTGAGCGAAGCGGGATTGTATCTGTTACTACCAATTCATCAAGTCTTGAATTCTCTATATTTTGCAATGCTTTGCCGGAAAGTACCGGATGTGTACAGTAGGCAACCACTTTTTTCGCGCCAAAATCCTTCAAAGCACCCGCTGCATTACATAAAGTCCCGGCAGTATCGACCAAATCGTCAATAATGACGCAAGTTCGGCCTTCTACATCACCAATAATGTTCATAATTTCAGATTCGTTAGGATTTGGACGACGCTTATCAATAATTGCCAGATCTGTGTCATCCAGACGTTTTGCCAACGCACGGGCACGCACCACACCGCCGACATCCGGTGAAACCACCATTAAATCAGGGTATTTATGCTTCCATAAATCACCCAAAAGCACTGGCGAGCCATAAACATTATCCAGTGGAATATCGAAAAAGCCCTGAATCTGATCAGCATGCAAATCGACAGTAAGCGCTCGGTCTATACCTGCTGCGGCGATCATATTCGCAACGACTTTTGCAGTAATAGGCACTCGAGATGAACGTGAACGACGATCTTGACGTGCATAACCCAGATAAGGAATCACTGCGGTAATACGTGTTGCTGAAGCGCGGCGTAAGGCATCAGCCATGACGAGTAATTCCATTAAATTATCATTCGTCGGCGCACAGATAGGCTGCATGATGTAACAATCGCGGCCACGGACATTTTCATTAATATCAACCATGACTTCGCCATCGCTGAATTGACCGACTGTGGCTTTGCCCATAGGCATGTTCAGATATTCAGCGGCTTCTGCAGCTAACTTCGGGTTAGCGTTACCAGTGAATATCATCATATTGGATATGGTCATGATGTGTTTCTCTGACTATTTATAAATATGGCTGGGGTGCGAGGACTCGAACCTCGGAATGCATGGATCAAAACCATGTGCCTTAACCAACTTGGCCACACCCCAATAAATCTTTGAAGCGTCTAAACTCTTTTCTAAACTCTTTAGCTTGATTGTTCAGTCGCTAATCGTTCTAACAAAGGCGATTTATTCATCCCCTTTACAACATATCCTTGCCACTCTGTCGGCAACTGCGCTTTAACTGCTACTGCTTTTTCTTCATCAGCAAACGGAGCAAATAAACAAGCGCCTGTCCCCGTGAGCTTTACTGGTGCAAATTCGCTTAACCAATCCAGCGCTTTTGCCACTTCTTCATAGTGATTTCTCACCACATTTTCACAGTCATTTCTGCCTGCTCCCTCGAGGAAGTCGCGTATTGTGATTGCAGGCGTATTCCGTGTCAAATCCTCTGCGTTAAATATTTTTGCTGTTGCCACACGGCAACCGGGATGAATGACCAAATACCAAGATTCTGCTGGCTCTATTGGCGTTAAATTTTCACCGACACCCTCTGCCCAGGCCGCATAAGCATGCACAAATATCGGCACATCAGCGCCTAAAGCCAAACCGAGTTCGGCTAATTCTTCAGTTGATAAACCTGTTTGCCATAATTCATTTAATGCTACCAACGTAGTGGCTGCATCAGAACTACCACCACCCAAACCACCACCTTCTGGAATATTTTTTTTCACATTAATATCAACACCCAACTGACAGCCGGTTTTTTCTTTTAATTTTCGAGCTGCTTTAACAACCAGATCATCTTCAGCAGCGACACCGGGCATGTCTGAACTACGTGTAATTTTATCTTCATCCAAAATCTTAAAATCAATCTCATCCTGTAATTGAATAAACTGGAAAACCGTTTGCAGAAGATGATAACCATCATCCCGGCGACCGGTGATATGTAAAAATAAATTTAATTTAGCCGGAGCTGGCCAGGCAGTGCTTAACATACTTCTTTATTTACCTATAGAAGGTTAAAAATAGTAATTTTTTCTTAAGAGCGAGGCAGCACCGCGCGCAGAACCGCAGTGTATAGTTAATACATGAGGAAAGCTGGCCCCAACAAATCATAAATTTTGGGTCTTCGAGCACGGAGCTAACGAAGCTATTGAGAAAAAAGTACATTTTTAAATTTGCCAATCTTGGATAGCGACTTTAAGTTGAATCTTATCACTTTTGATTTTTATTTTTTTCGGCAATGAAATATCACCTTGATTGATATAGCTTGAAACACTGACATGAAAGCCAGACTGTTCCAGATTTATTAATCGTCCTTTATCATCTAATAACAAGTTAGAATAATGAACATCCGGTTCAGGCAAACCTCTTACCCAATATTTAAGCCCATCTAAATGCACATCCCAGCCCAAAGTCTGACGCAATAATTGTTCTGCACTATTTGCTTTGATAATCGACTCTTTCGCGGTCTGCATAACAACACCTGCTGCTGAGCCAGTCAGGATATACGTTCCCTGACCTAATGGCGCGATAAAGCGTAATTCGTATTCGTTTAGGTTTTGATTCCAGAATAACGTGACGGTACCGCTTTCTTTGTCATTTTTTACAGCGACACGGCCTTTAATTTGCCAACTTTGAATGGCGCTGGCTGCAATTTGCTGCTCCAGCCAGAATTGTGTTTTTAAATCAGGATCAATTTGCGGTGCTTGCGCACAGGCAGAAAGCAACACGGCGATTGCCAATAGTAAAAAAGAAAAACGTCTCACGGTTTAAAACGTTCTATCACTTCCAGTAATGTATCGTCAGTTGGCGTACCTTGTAGTGCTGTTTCCCATACTTCCTTTGCTGCTTCTTTTTTACCCATCACCCAGAAAACTTCACCAAGATGCGCTGCAATTTCAGGATCTTTTCTTAGTTCAAAGGCTTGTTGTAAGAAATCAACGGCCTCGTCAAGTCGCCCCATTCGATACAACACCCAACCCATACTATCGAGAATATAAAAATCACCGGGGCTAAGTTCATAAGCGCGTTTTATATATTTATACGCTTCTTCATATCGATCAGTTTTATCAGCGAGCGTATAGCCTAATGCATTTAATGCTGTGGCATTGTCTTCATCTTCAGCCAAAATCGCTCTTAGATCGGCTTCGAGTATATCGAGTCTATCCATCTTCTCAGCCAACATTGCGCGTGAATATAAAAGATCTGGATGGGTTTGCTCTTCTATAGCTGTATTAAAAACCGTCAGTGCTTCCTGATAGCGTTTTTCTCCAATCAGAATTTCACCTTCCGCCTGAGTCAGGATAAGACGATTAGAACCTTTCGCTTTTTGGATAGAACGAATATTGCCTAGCGCTTTTTCTATTTCACCTTGCTTTGCAAGAATCAAACTTAAACGAATTCTTGCATCAAAATAGTTTTCACCACCATGCACGCCTTGATACAAACCGCTGGCTTTTTCCAGTTCGTTTTTTTCTTCAGCGATGCGACCTAGATAATAATTTGAATCAAATACGCGTTTTTTTAATTCCGATAACTTTATAAATTGTTTCTCGGCATCTTCGAGTTTATTTGTTTGCAGATACAGTAAACCCAAAGCATAAAGTACATCGACATTTGTCGGCTCTTGCTCAGCCAGTATTTCAAATTGTCCGCGCGCATCTTCAAATCGTTTTACTTCTGTTAATAGTCGAGCATAAGTTATACGGATATTAAAACTGACATCAGCATTTTTTATACGCGCTTCCAGCCATTCTATGGCAACGTTACTTTCACCTGCTTTTTGTAACAGAGCGATATAAGTTAATGCAGCAGCTTCATTATTGGGTTTTAATTCGATAACACGTTTTAGCAAACCCTTCGCACGTTCCATATCACCCATGCGTGCTGAAACATTTGCATAAGCAAAAATGGCATCGGCATCATCCATATGGTTTTCCATCAAACGTTCCATCAACAACATGACGCCAGTCTTATCTTCTTCACGGCCAAGGAAATTAGCAATCATCCAAAGTTTTTGATCAAGCTCGCCGTTGGATGATTCCATAATAATTTCAAGGTGTTTTAACGACTGCTCAATATTTCCCTGTCGCATCGTCATTATCGTTAAGACCTGATGCGCATCCGGGTTCTTCGGATCGAGTTCCACCCATAATTGCGCGGCTTCAAATGCAGCCTCATCTTCGCGCGCATAAATAGCAACACGGGCGGCGCGTTCAACCACCAGTGGATCACGCGTTGTTCGGGCTAAATCAAGGTAGTTTTCTATCGCAACATCCAACTCGCCACGCTGGCCGGCAATTTCAGCAAGCAGTACTTTAAATAGAATATCTTCTGTTAAATCAATATCGGGGCGTTTCGGTATAACGCGTTCTGGTTTCGGCGGCGGGACTTGTTTTACAACGGCTTCTGCTTCATTTTGCTTTTCAGTTTCTGCAACGGCTTCTGGCGCGTCAGCGGGTTCTGGCTGAATACCGGCACAGGCGGCCAATAATAGAGCCGAGAACAAAACTGAGGTATTTCGCGCTTTAAGCAATGTGAATGAAAACATTCTTTAAAAATCCTTAATTTACCGATTTTAGATAATCATTTTGTCAGATTAAGACGTAAAAGAACACTGCATAAAACTGACCAATATTCTTTCATTAACCTCTAACTGTGATGCAAAAATGGTTAATTTGTTCAGTTACAGCAGATCCTTTAATATCTACGGCGTTTTAATCTGGGTCAAAGAATTATCCTGTTTTCACTGTATATTTCTTGTATTCTGGTGCCGCTTGGCACAGAATTTTCATATAGATTTCATTTAATTAGCAAATATTATGGCAATAGTAGCTTATGGCTTGAATCACGCGACGGCGCCGATTGATCTTCGGGAGAAGGTCAATTTCAGCAATGAAGTCGTGCCTGACGCCCTGCATGAGCTAAAAAACCAGAGCGGTATTCAGGAAGCTGCCATCCTTTCAACCTGCAATCGCACTGAAATTTATTGCAGTGTTGATCAGGAAGATAACCATAATCCGGTACATTGGTTACATGATTTTCACGGCATGAAGCCGGATCTATTAAAACCTTTCATGTATAAACACCCACAAGAAAATGCGGTTCGGCATGTATTACGTGTTGCCAGCGGTCTCGATTCAATGGTGTTAGGTGAACCGCAGGTATTAGGTCAACTGAAAACTGCTTACCAAAATGCCGTCAGTGCCGGCAGCATTGGCCATCAATTAAACCGTTTGTTTCAACATTCATTTCATGTCGCAAAAGAAGTACGCAGCAATACAGCGATTGGCAGTCATCCTGTCTCGGTTGCTTATGCTGCCGTGCGTTTAGCTCAGCAAATTTTTGGTGACTTGAGTAATCAAACAGCATTATTAATTGGCGCAGGAGAAACAATAGAACTTGCCGCTAAACATTTAAGCGATAATGGTTTAAACCGGATGATTATTGCGAATCGAACATTAGAACGTTCGCAACGTTTAGCAAATGAATATTCTGTCTATGCGATACAAATTGGTGATATTCCTAAACACCTGGCTGAAGCCGATATCATTATTTCATCAACAGCCAGCCAGTTACCGATTTTAGGTAAAGGCGCAGTTGAAAGTGCCATTAAAGCAAGAAAGCATAAACCCATGTTTATGGTTGATATTGCTGTGCCGCGTGATATTGAAGTTGAAGTTGGCGAAATGGATGATGTTTATTTATACAGTGTTGATGATCTAAAAGACATTGTTCAAGAAAATATGCAAAGCCGACAAACGGCAGCAAAACAGGCAGAGAAAATTATTGATACTCAAGCTCAAGAGTTTATGGGCTGGTTAAATTCATTAGATGCCGTTTCAACCATTCGCGCCTTGCGTAATCAAGCTGAACAAATACAGGAAGAAGTTATTCAAAACAGTTTAACTAAACTACGCAATGGCGCTGATCCGGAAGCTATTCTTCAAGAAACAGCGAGAAACCTGACCAACAAACTCATGCACTCTCCTAGTTCTCAGCTACGAAATTCGAGCGCTGAAAGACGAGAAGATTTATTACGTGCCGTAGAAGAACTCTATAACTTAAGCTGTACTACTGATAAAAAACAGTAGCTATTCTAGTTACTGAATTTAATATTGCCTGTTTCAGGTATCATCTCATTTTTTTAAAAAGTAAAACTCATGAAAGAATCATTACAACTAAAACTGGAAAACTTACTCGAACGTCAGGAAGAACTTGATGGTCTGCTCGCCGATCCGGAGAACATTAATAACCAGAATAAATTCCGCGAACTATCACAAGAGTATGCCGAAATACGTCCTATCGTAACTTGTTTCAACGAATACCGAAAAACCATGGAAGACATTGAAGCAGCAAAAGAGATGTTAAAAGATAGTGATAAGGAAATGCAGGAACTTGCAGCAGAAGAATTAAAGCAGGCAGAAGAAAAACACGCTGAATTAGACAGCGAATTGCAGGTTTTACTGTTACCGAAAGATCCAGCAGACAACAGTAATATCTTTCTTGAAATACGTGCCGGTACAGGTGGCGAAGAAGCAGCATTATTCTCAGGCGACTTAATGCGTATGTATTCACGTTATGCAGAAAGTCGTGGCTGGAAAATAGAAATGATCAGCGCAGCAGAAAGTGATCTAGAAGGTTATAAAGAAGTCATCATGCGTGTTATTGGCGAAGGCGCTTATTCAAGACTTAAGTTTGAGTCCGGCGCACACCGTGTACAACGTGTACCGGAAACAGAATCGCAGGGACGTATTCATACTTCAGCCTGTACTGTTGCTGTCTTACCGGAAGCGGCTGAAATAGATGAAATACAAATTAATACTGCTGACTTACGTATTGATACTTTTCGTGCGTCAGGCGCAGGTGGACAACACGTTAACAAAACAGATTCCGCAATTCGTATTACGCACTTGCCTACTAATACCGTTGTCGAATGTCAGGATGAGCGTTCACAACATAAAAACAAAGCGCGAGCCATGTCGTTATTGCAGGCAAAACTATTAAGTAGCGAACGTGATAAACAACAAACTGAACAAGCAGAAAACAGACGTAACCTTGTTGGTAGTGGTGATCGTTCAGAACGTATTCGCACGTATAACTTTCCACAAGGACGCGTGACTGATCATCGTATTAATTTAACGCTGTATCGTCTTGATGAATTTTTACAGGGTACTGTAGATATGGTCATTGACCCATTAATCAGCGAGTATCAAGCTGATCTACTTGCGACATTAGGCGAATAAAATTTACACATGCAAATTGTTGATGCGCTTAAACATGCCCGACAACAATTGCATGCTTCAGAAAGTGCGCAACTTGATAGTGAATTATTATTGTGTGAAGTATTGAATTGCGAACGTTCATATCTTTATGCTTATCCGGAAAAAGAATTAACACAACATAATATTACATCGCTAAATCAATTCATTGCCTTACGTGCGAACGGACACCCTATCGCACACATTATTAAACAAAGAGAATTCTGGTCTTTGTTACTTCAAGTTGATGAACACACATTAATTCCCAGACCGGAAACCGAAATACTGGTTGATGCAGCATTAAAACGTATTCCAGAAGACAGTAAGAAAGATGTGCTTGATTTAGGCACTGGTTCCGGCGCGATTGCTATAGCTATTGCATCGGAAAGACCATTAGCAAAAGTTATTGCAACGGACAAAAGCGACAAGGCATTAACTGTTGCAAAACAGAATGCTGAAAAACACAATATTAAAAATATACAGTTTATTAATGCCGACTGGTTTAATATCGAAAACAAACAGTCTTATGATGTTATTGTCAGCAATCCACCTTATATTTGTAGTAATGATGCGCATTTAGAACAAGGTGATGTTCGTTTTGAACCGTTATCGGCATTAGCATCAGGCAAGGATGGACTTGATGATTTACGTATAATTATTGGTGAAGCAAAAAATCATTTAAATAAACAAGGCTGGTTATTAGTCGAACACGGTTATAATCAGGCAGAACAGGTACAACAATTATTTAACGAGAATAATTTTAGTTCAGTCACTACAATTAAAGACTATAGCGATAATGATCGCGTCACAATTGGCGAAAAAATATGAATGATGATCAACTTTTAAGATACAGCCGACAAATGATGCTGCCGGAAATTGATGCTGCCGGTCAGGAACGTTTGAACGAATCGCGTGTTTTAGTTATTGGACTCGGCGGTTTAGGTTCTCCTGTCTCCATGTATCTAGCCAGCGCAGGCGTAGGACAACTAGTATTGGTTGATTTTGATACAGTTGATATCAGTAATTTGCAAAGACAAATTGTTCATACAACAAACGATATTGGTCGGGCGAAAATTGAATCTGCGAAAGAACACCTGTCAGCAATTAATCCAGAAATTTCTATTGAATGTATTGATCATGCACTTGATGGTGATGAACTTTATGCAGAAGCTGAAAAAGCAACTGTTATTGTAGATGCTAGTGACAACTTCCAGACGCGCTTTGCTATGAATGAAGTGTCTGTTAAAACAAAAACACCTTTAGTCTCAGGCGCAGCCATTCGTTTTGAAGGACAAGTCAGCGTCTTTAACCCAACTGATGAAAACTCGCCCTGTTATCGTTGTTTATATAACGAAGATGTGACTGTAGGAGAAACTTGTACCGCTAACGGCGTCATCGCACCTTTGCTAGGTATCATTGGCAGTATACAAGCCAATGAAACATTAAAATTGATCATGGGTATTGGCGATACACTACAAGGAAAACTATTGCTGCTGGATTCTTTATATATGGATATCAATCAAGCCATTCTTAAAAAAGATCCGGCATGTCCTGTTTGTAACAACTAATTAATCTTTTTATTGATATGCGCGGATTTCCTGGTTTACTTTCCTTAACTTATTCGACAAGTCTTCGACAATATTAGTTAGTAGCTTTATTTTAATATCTGGTCTCTCATTGCTAATTTTCTCATCAAAATTTGAGAAAACTAATTCATAACATTCAATATCGCTTTCAGCTGACACGGTGGCTGACCGCTCTTTTTTATCGATTATAGACATCTCACCAAAAGACATTCCTGCTGATAAAGTTGCAACTCTTTTACGACTATTATTTTTTTCATTTAGCATTGTAATATTAGCTTCTCCAATAGTAATGAAATAAAGTGCATTAGATTTATCACCTTCAGAAACAATAATATCACCCTTCGTATAGACTCGTTTGTTCATTAATTTTTTAATGTATTGCAACTCTTCATCATCGAACTCTTTTAATACAGGTTGTTCTGACAAACTTACTTTATCAGTAATCTTCTTTTTTTCTATAAAGCTAAATATCAAACTATCTTCACAACATTCAAGCGCAGCATCATTTTCATGGAACTGTTGCACTTCATTGAAAAGTTCTTTATCAAGTTGATATTTCAACGTTTTATTAAACTGAAAATCAGTATTTGTGAAATAAATATGTTTATTTTTTTCCTGAACAATACGAATCAGACTTGCTAATAAATAACATGCTGATTTTTTTACTGAAGTAACACGTTTAAAATCTAAAATAATATATGTTGTTATATCTAATTCTTTTAATATTGTTTCTAAAACATGATCAGCTGAACTAAAAATAAGATCCCCAGCAAGTTCATAAATTTTAATCTGTGAACCTTGTTTTCGCAGCACATCAAACTCTTCTACGGTTCTCGTTCTTTTAGATGAGATTGACGTCGTATCGTATTTAGCACGTATAACAGAATTACTTGCTTTTGATGAATCCAACATGTGTAAACCAAAATCTTTGGATAGCTTTTGGCAAACCTGAATACCTCGCTCGCTGTTTCCATGCTTATCCAATGGTGGAGAAAAAACACTAATAGCACATTGTCCGGGTAACACGGCAACAATACCTCCGGCAACACCACTCTTTGCTGGCATACCTACATCATAAAGCCACCGGCATAATCATACATGCCACAGGTACTCATAATACTAAGTACCTTTTCAACATTTTCTGGTTTCATTACAACAACGCCCGTTATAGGGTTAATTCCATTATTTGCTAATGTAGCACCCATCATTGCAAGATCACGACAATTCACCAAGATAGAACATTGACGAAAATACAAGTCGAGACTTTCTTCTGTATCATTATCGATGATATTCGAGTTTTTTAATAAATAAGCTATAGCTCTGTTTCTATTACCAGTAGATGATTCAGAACGATAAACATCTTCGTCTAACTTAAGAGAGTTACATGCAAACTCTTCATATTTTTTTAAAATACTTTTGAAGCGTAACTCAGCATTATCACCGGGAACCATACTGGTAGTAGCTATAGCGCCAGCATTAATCATAGGGTTAAAAGGCCTACCTGAATCAACTTCCAGACTTATTTCATTAAAGGCTTCGCCGGAAGGTTCGACACCGACTTTATTTAATACATAGTCAATACCGTATGTATCTAAAGTCAAAGCATAGGTAAACGGTTTCGAAATAGATTGAATGGTAAACTTTTGTTGACTATCACCTACTTGATATATTTGGCCATCAACAGTCGCTAAGGCAATCCCAAACCATTCACTGTTAGCTTTCGCCAGCTCTGGAATATAGTCAGCTAATAAACCTTTTTTGTTCTCCTTGAACTCTGAGATTAATTCAGTTAAATAATTTTCAATGGGTGATTTTATTGTTGTTATTTCTGCTACTGCTTTCATGTATTACTTCCAGGATAAATTACTTAATAGATTGTGGCTATTTGATGATGCAACTATTTATTTATGGTTGTTGACTTAACATCATTTATATTGATTTAGATTTTTCGCGTCCCAAACGGTAAGTATTTAATTACTACATTAACTATGACTGTTTTATAACATAGATATATGAACAGCAAAAATTAATTATAAAGTTCAGTTCTAAGAATAAACAATTGCACCAAAGTAGAGCTAAAGAGCAGATAAATAATTCGTACTATTTTTTGAAAGAACTCGCTTAGCGCATAGAGATATCAAAGAATAATTTTTGAATAGAGAACCCTAAGCGTATGATGTGATCGCACCATTGTTAAGCATAATAGAGAAATATAAAATATGAAAACTCACCAGTAAGTATCAACAAGAGATTGCAAGAGAAGCGATTACTGCTAGATTCTTTATATATGGATATCAATCAAGCCATTCTTAAAAAAGATCCGGCATGCCCTGTTTGTAATTAATAGTTTTTGTTTTTTTCAAAACGTTTAAAGCAGATTACTCTTCACACTCTCCGCCTTCTGGGCCATAGAAGACAACCCAAACTGCGAAGTCATCTGTATAGTTAAGAAAGCGATGCTCTAAACCTGCGGGCACAAAAATAAATGAGCCTTCTTGAATAGAAACATTTTCTTTACCGTTAAAAAAATCACCTGAACCTTTTG
>JBMZNW010000004.1:17373-24888 GCA_049619915.1 Gammaproteobacteria bacterium | reverse complement strand
CTGAAGACGGTGCCTGCATGTGGGAAACCGATGTCGAAGATGCTATGATGGTCTGCGACAAACTCGATATTCCATTAAATACCGTCGACCTTTCTTCGGAATACTGGGACAACGTCTTCAAGAATTTTCTCGCTGAATATAAAAGCGGCCGCACACCGAATCCAGATGTGCTGTGTAATCAGGAAATAAAATTTAAAGCTTTTCTTGAACATGCGGAAAATCTAGGAGCGAGCCAAATAGCCACCGGCCATTACGCACAAATTGGTGAAAACAAAGGTTCATTTCAGTTATTAAAAGGCCTGGATCAAAACAAAGATCAGAGCTATTTCCTCTGTCGTTTAAACCAGAAACAATTAGAAAAAGCATTATTTCCTATCGGTGAACTGGAAAAACCGGAAGTACGAAAAAGAGCCGAGCAAGCCGGACTGGTGACACACGATAAAAAGGACAGTACGGGTATTTGTTTTATTGGCGAACAACCGTTTCGACAATTTCTAAGTCGCTATATTCCGGCTGATCCTGGAGTAATTAAAACAACAGAAGGAAAGACTATCGCTGAACATGACGGTGTGTTTTATTACACACTTGGCCAACGGCAGGGGCTGGGAATCGGCGGCGTAAAAGGTGCATCGGATGCGCCTTGGTATGTCGTACAAAAAAATATTGCTGAAAACGAGCTAATTGTCGCCCAGGATCACGATCACCCCCTGCTCCATAGCCACAATTTAACCGCTTCGGACATTAACTGGATATCAGATGAAATCCCGGAAACACCGTTCCATTGCTATGCAAAAAACCGCTATCGGCAGACCGACCAAGAATGTGTCATAGAAAAAATTGAAGATGACAATTATTTTGTTTCATTCAAAAACTCGCAAAGAGCCATTACACCTGGCCAATTCATTGTTTTTTATAAAGAAAATGTTTGTTTAGGCGGTGGAATCATTGATACGGCCTATTAAAATCGCACCAAAATAGTTCAAAAAAGAAACTTAATCATTTACCCCTTCTTGCCTTATAATATCCGTCCCTTCGACAGGGCTAATCATGAGCAGTACCCACTAGAGAATATTATTTAAATTGCAGGAGAATTGTTTTGCTTGAAGCATATCGTCAACACGTACAGGAACGTGCCGAACAAGGTGTAGTCCCACAACCATTAAACCCGGAACAAACAGCGGATTTAGTTGAATTACTAAAGAACCCACCAGCAGGTGAAGAAGACTTTATCCTCGATTTAATTACAAATCGTATTCCTGCCGGTGTTGACCAATCAGCGTATGTTAAAGCCGGTTTTCTGGCTGCCATTACTAAAGGCGAAGCTGAATCCCCTTTAATCGATAAAGTAAAAGCAACTGAATTACTCGGCACTATGCTTGGTGGCTATAATATCTCGCCATTAATCGATTGCCTTGATGATGAAGCCTTGGCACCGACTGCGGTTAAAGCTTTGTCTCATACCTTATTAATGTTCGATGCTTTTTATGATGTAAAAGAAAAAGCCGATGCTGGCAATGAACATGCAAAAGCAATTATTCAATCCTGGGCCGATGGTGAATGGTTTACCTCTAAACCGAAACTAGCTGAAAAAATTACTGTTACCGTATTCAAAGTATCAGGCGAAACGAATACCGATGACCTGTCCCCTGCTCCAGATGCCTGGTCACGACCTGATATCCCATTACATGCCTTAGCGATGTTGAAGATGGAACGTGATGGCATTACACCGGATAAACAAGGTGAAATAGGTCCAATCAAGCAAATTGAAGAACTTAAAACCAAAGGTCATCCACTCGCGTATGTTGGTGACGTAGTTGGTACCGGTTCTTCACGTAAGTCCGCAACTAACTCCGTTTTATGGCACATGGGCGATGATATTCCTTTCATCCCGAACAAACGTGATGGCGGTTACTGTCTGGGTGGCAAAATCGCACCTATCTTCTTCAACACCATGGAAGATGCCGGTGCATTACCGATTGAATGTGATGTCACAAAAATGAATACCGGCGATGTGATTGAGATTTATCCTTATGAAGGAAAGGTTAAAAACGCTGAAACAGGTGATGAACTTTGTGATTTCTCTTTAAAGACAGACATTCTGCTTGATGAAGTTCAGGCAGGTGGACGTATTCCTTTGATCATTGGTCGTGGCCTAACCATGCGTGCTCGTGAATCGCTAGGTTTGGGTAACACTGATCTATTCCGCGTACCTGTTCCTGCAACCGACACTGGTAAAGGTTATACGCTGGCACAAAAAATGGTCGGTCAAGCTTGCGGTACCGATGGTATTCGCCCAGGTACTTATTGCGAACCGAAAATGACAACAGTGGGCTCACAAGATACCACCGGTCCTATGACCCGCGATGAATTAAAAGATTTAGCCTGTCTTGGTTTTTCCGCCGATTTAACCATGCAGTCTTTTTGTCATACTGCGGCTTATCCAAAACCGATTGACGTTAACACACATCACACACTACCTGATTTTATTCAAACCCGTGGTGGCGTTTCGCTGCGTCCTGGTGACGGTGTGATTCATTCCTGGTTAAACCGTATGTTATTACCGGACACTGTTGGTACTGGTGGCGATTCACATACGCGTTTCCCAATTGGTATTTCTTTCCCGGCAGGTTCAGGCTTAGTTGCGTTTGCTGCCGCTACCGGTGTGATGCCACTGGATATGCCTGAATCAGTCTTAGTTCGTTTTAAAGGCGAAATGCAGCCAGGTATTACTTTACGTGATTTGGTTAATGCCATTCCATTAGCTGCTATTAAGACAGGTGATTTAACTGTTGCGAAAGAAGGTAAGAAAAATATCTTCTCTGGTCGTATTCTGGAAATTGAAGGTCTACCTGATCTGAAATGCGAACAGGCTTTTGAATTATCAGACGCTTCAGCCGAACGATCTGCTGCGGGCTGTACGATTAAGCTGAACAAAGAGCCAATCATTGAATACCTTGAATCAAATATCATCATGCTACGTTGGATGATTGCAGAAGGTTATGGCGACCCACGTACATTAGAACGCCGCGCTGTTGCTATGGAAGAATGGATAGCCAATCCGCAGTTAATGGAAGCCGATAGCGATGCGGAATACGCAAAAGTCTTTGAAATCGATATGAATGAAATCAAAGAACCTATTCTTGCGTGTCCGAATGATCCAGATGATGTGAAGGTTCTATCTGAAGTAGCCGGTACCAATATTGATGAAGTCTTTATTGGTTCTTGTATGACTAACATTGGCCATTTCAGAGCTGCGGGTAAGATGCTGGAAAAATCAGGTGGCGTCATCCCAACAAGGCTTTGGGTAGCTCCACCGACCAAGATGGATGAACATCAACTCACCGAAGAAGGTTATTACAGTATCTTTGGTAAGGCCGGTGCGCGAACAGAAATGCCGGGTTGCTCACTTTGTATGGGTAATCAGGCGCGTGTCGCTGCTAAATCGACTGTTGTTTCGACATCAACACGTAACTTCCCTAACCGTTTAGGTGATGGCGCTAATGTTTATTTAGCTTCAGCGGAAATTGCAGCGGTGGCTTCAATACTTGGACATATACCTACTATGGAAGAGTATATGCAATTTGCAAAAGACCTCGACCCAATGGCGGCCGATGTTTATCGTTATCTGAACTTTGATGAAATTGAATCTTTTCAAAAGAGTGCCGCACAAGCGAAATCGAAACTGGAACAAATTCCAGTTGCGGTTGTAAATTAACAAGTAAATAAACAAACGGGGATTAATTCCCCGTTTTTTATTTAGAATAAAATTACATGTTTATTTTTTATTTCTCTAACGTCAGCAGGAAAACATAACAACAACTATAATTATTTGACGATATAACATTTGAACTCGGTTCTAAAACAACAAAAAACTGATACTTAAGGCAAAAGGATTAATCATGCATATGTCAGCGTTCAAATACAAATTTGACTCGATATCTGTCAATGTATTCTTGTTATTCTGTCTTATTCTTACTTTTGGTACTGCGCGTGCCCTCTCACTTAGCGAAGAAGAAAAAAACTGGATTGCCAATAACCCTGTTGTTGAAGTCGGCATTGACAGTAACTTCCCTCCATTTGATTTCATTGATACTGATGACGTATATAAAGGTATTTCTGCTGAATATCTAGATGAGTTAAGCAACGCGACAGGGCTCAAATTTAATATACAGCCAGACACATGGTCGAATACATTCAAAAAACTGATAAATAACGAAATTGATATCGTTACTTCTACTGCAAATACAAAAGAAAGACAAAAATCGATGTTATTTACAACATCGTATTTGAGTATTGATTCTATTATTCTTGTTAGAAAAGATGAAAAGGATTACCGCAGTATAGAAAGCCTAAGTAATAAAAAAATTGCTGTTGTCAAAGACTCAGCAATAATTAGAAGTTTATTAGAAAGGCATCCTAATCTTAATCTAATAAGCTACGACTCAGTAAAAGAAGGAGTTGATGCTGTGATTACAGGTGAAGTCACTGCATTGATCGGTAGCCTCGGTGTAATTAGCTATTATATAGAGAAAGACCTCATTAAAATTCTAAAAGTCACTGTCCGCCTAACCGAATATAGATTCAATCTGGCTATTGCAGTGAATAATAACAAACCATTGCTGCATTCAATTCTAGATAAAGCATTAAAATCTATTCCAAAAGAGAAAGAGAAAAAAATTAGAAAAAACTGGGGAAGCCTTGATGAGGATATACCTGAAGATTGGTATGTGGAATTAAGTGAATTTGAAAAAAACTGGCTTGCTCAACATTCTGAAATAAAATTAGGCATCGATCCAAACTGGGCACCAATAGAGTTCTTTGACAACAAACAAGGTTATCAAGGAATTACAGCCGATTATATTGAGCGTTTATCACAACAACTCAACGTCTCAATGCTAGCAATTAATGTATCCAACTGGGCACAAGTACTAGAAAAGGCACGCCAAAAAGAAATTGATATGATCCCGGCTCTGGTGCCATCAGCGGAACGAGCAAAATATCTTAATTTTACTGAACCTTATTTATCTTTTCCTATTGTTGTTTTTATTCGTGATGACCATGGACTGATTACAGATATAAATGAGATTAAACCAGGGTTGGTAGCGGTAGAGAAAAGTTATATTACGGAAGAATACATGAGGCGCGATCACCCCGAACTGGATTTATTATTGGTCAATGATAATAAAGAAGGACTTGAAGCAGTTGCCAATGGTCAAGCTATTGCTTATATCGGTAATCTGGCTTCAGGAAGCTATACAATTGAAAAATTAGGTCTTAATAATATTAATGTTGGTGCACCGACACCGTATAGACATGAGCTAACGATAGGTGTACGCAAAGATTGGCCTGAATTGATACCTATTTTACAAAAAGCACTGGATAATATCGAGACTGAATCTCATCGTTTAATTCGTAACAAATGGTTTCCTATCATCCATCAAAAACCGATTGATTACTCTCTGATCTGGACCATTGTACTGATAGCAGCATTTTTATATGCGATGTTTTTTTTATGGTTTTGGAAAACACGTCAGCAAAAAGAAATGTTGGAAATAAAAGTACGAGAAAGAACAAAAAAATTGACTGAGGAGATAGAAGAGCGAAATCATGTTGAGTCACAACTGCGCTTTTTAGCAAATTACGATGTATTAACCCGACTGCCTAACCGAGTATTATATAAAGAACACTTGGATCAATCGATTAAACAGGCAGAACGTAATAAAAACTCTGTTGCTTTACTTTTAATTGATATTGATGGTTTTAAAAATATCAATGACAGCCTAGGACATCATCAGGGTGATTTATTGTTAAAAATTCTTGCTGAGCGAATAAAAGAATGTGTTCGAGATGTCGACCAAGTCGCACGTCTGGGTGGTGATGAATTTACGGTAATACTTAATGAAGTAAGTGATAAAGAAAGCGCTGCAACAGTCGCAAAAAAAATTATCGATAACATTTCAAAACCTGTGCAACTTGATAATAATAAAGTTTATGTCAGTGCCAGTTTAGGTATCACACTATTACCTGATGATACCAACGATGCGAATACCCTACTTGGTTATGCCGATATGGCCATGTATGAAGCTAAAGTCAAAGGGAAAAATGCGTATGAATTTTATACCTCGCATTTATCGCATAGAGTTAATAGTCGCCTCGCATTAGAAAAAGAACTGCATAAAGCGATTGAACTAAATCAATTACAACTTTATTTCCAACCTATTTTAAACAGCGGCGATAAGGGACTGTATGGAGCAGAAGCATTATTACGTTGGGAACACCCTACTATTGGCCCGATATCACCGGTTGAATTCATACCGGTTGCAGAGGAAAGTGGCCTGATAGATAAACTCGGCGCTTGGGTATTAGAGGAAGCAATCAAAACAGCATCAGAATGGAATAGTCAATCTGAAAAAAATATTCGTATTGCAGTCAATATCTCTTCAAGACAATTTCAAAAAAATGCATTCTTTATTGATCACCTTGAAAAATACCTGACTCAATATAACCTGAATACAAAGCTATTGGATTTTGAAATAACCGAAAGCGTTATGATGGAAGAACAATATGGAATTATTGATAAACTTAATTACATCAAACAAAAAGGCATTAGCCTTTCCATCGATGATTTTGGCACAGGTTATTCATCGTTAAGCTATATCCGACGTTTTCCAATTGATACAATAAAAATAGATCGTTCATTTGTAAATGATATAACATTTGATACTGATGATGCGGCATTAATAACAGCAATTATTGCTATGGCAAAAAGTCTGGATATGAATGTTGTAGCAGAAGGCGTTGAAACAGCTGAGCAATATCGTTTTTTACAGGAGCAAAATTGTACCTTTGTACAAGGTTTTTATTTTTCCAAAGCTTTATCGCGGAAAGCATTTGAAGAGAGTTTTTTTACTAAATGACAATATTACCTGACATTATTGATATCGAAGCTTCCGCTTTTGGAAAGGGAGGCTATCCAATTGAAATAGGCTATGTACTTGGCAATGGAGATACTTTCTGCTCTCTTATCTTACCGGCAAAAGAATGGAATAAGTGGGATACTTCAGCAGAACAAATTCATGGAGTAACTCGAGAAGCCTTGTTGCAGGCTGGCCAACCAATCGATGATATTGCACATTTACTAAACCAGAAGCTAAAGGACAGAACACTCTATTCCGATGCATGGGGCAATGATTCAAGCTGGCTTGCTCAATTATTCGATGAAGCTAATTTACCTATACGATTTAAACTCGAATCCATCCGCTATTTACTCACAGAAACACAAGCAGAAAATTGGCATGAGATTAAAGATGAGGTAATAAAAGAAACAGATGTAAAACGCCATCGCGCCAGTAGCGATGCAATTATTTTGCAAAAAACTTATGAAATCGCACAGGCCCGATATCAGAATGATTAAATAAAAACCGATAAACAATAATTACTATAATATTCACACACCACGTTATTTTTTAGAGAACATAGATGACCACAATAAAACAAAACGACTTTATAGAAAGC
>JBMZNW010000004.1:13696-17363 GCA_049619915.1 Gammaproteobacteria bacterium | reverse complement strand
CCTATTACCATCCGGTTGATTTTATCAAAGCTGTTAACGAAGCCTACGAAAAAGAAGAATCAAAAGCGGCAAAAGATGCGATGGCACAAATTCTAATTAACTCGCGCATGTGTGCAGAAGGTCATCGCCCTATCTGTCAAGACACGGGGATTGTTACTGTCTTTGTTAAAGTCGGCATGGACGTGCAATGGGATGCAGAACTGTCTGTTGAAGATATGGTGAATGAGGGCGTTAGAAAAGCCTATAACCATCCTGATAATAAATTACGCGCATCCATTCTTGATGATCCAGCTGGCAGCAGAAAAAATACCGGCGATAACACACCTGCTGTTATTCATATGGAAATTGTAAAAGGCGATAAAGTTGATGTGCAGGTCGCCGCAAAAGGTGGCGGTTCAGAAGCGAAATCCAAGTTTGCCATGCTTAATCCATCTGATGATATTGTTGATTGGGTCGTAAAAACAGTTCCTACTATGGGTGCAGGCTGGTGTCCACCTGGAATGTTAGGCATTGGTATCGGTGGTACAGCAGAAAAAGCCATGGTCATGGCAAAAGAATCGTTAATGGATCCAATTGATATTCATGAACTAAAACAACGTGGTGCAAAAACGACGACTGAAAAATTACGTTTAGAAATCTTTGAACGTGTTAATGAACTTGGTATTGGCGCACAAGGTTTAGGCGGCTTAACCACTGTACTTGATATAAAAATCATGGATTACCCTACGCATGCTGCAAATAAACCTGTTGCAATGATTCCTAACTGTGCAGCAACTCGTCATGCGCATTTTGTTTTAGACGGTTCAGGCCCTTCTTTACAAACGCCACCCGATATTAACGACTGGCCGGAGATCACCTGGGATGTGGGCCCTTCTGCTAGACGCGTTAATTTAGATGAAGTAACCGCAGAAACCATTAAAGAATGGCAACCCGGAGAAACAATCCTGCTTTCAGGAAAAATGTTGACCGGTCGTGATGCTGCCCATAAAAAAATACAAGATTTGTTTAATAAGGGTGAATCGTTACCTGATGGCGTCGACTTTACTAATCGTTTTATTTACTACGTCGGTCCTGTTGATGCGGTACGTGAAGAAGTGGTTGGCCCTGCTGGTCCAACAACAGCAACACGTATGGATAAATTTACCGATATGATGCTGGATAAAACCGGTTTAATCGGCATGGTCGGTAAAGCGGAACGTGGCCCGGTCGCAATTGATGCGATAAAAAAACATCAGGCCGTTTATTTAATGGCAGTCGGTGGTGCAGCTTATCTAGTTTCAAAAGCGATTACTGATGCCAAGGTAATTGCTTTTGAAGAACTGGGTATGGAAGCGATACATGAATTTGAAGTGAAAGATATGCCTGTTACTGTTGCGGTTGATATCAATGGTAATGCTGTACACCAAACTGGCCCGCAGCAATGGCAAAAAGTTATTCTCGATAGAAAATCATGAAAACAATGACCTGCAAACAACTTGGCGGCGCTTGTGATTTAGAGTTTCATGCAGAAACATTTGATGAGGCGGCGCAAATGAGTCGTGATCATGGTATGGAAATGTTTCAGAAAAAAGACGAAGCCCATCTTCAGGCCATGTATGAAATGCAGGAGATGATGAATGACCGAGAAATACTGAATAAATGGATTGCAGATCGTAAACAAGAATTCGAAGCGTTACCTGATGATTAAACTTTAAAAGTAAATTTTCATTTTGAGCGAGTTTGTCGATTATCTACACGAAGTCTTTTCCGGTTTTGGTGCTATAAGCACGCGTAAATGTTTGGTGGTTACGGCATTTACCATGATGGCGTTATGTTCGGTCTTGTTGCTGATGATACTTTGTATTTGAAAGTGGATGATTCAAGCAAACAGCAATTTATTAATAAAGAGCTGACAGCATTTGAATACGATAAAGGCGATAAAAAAGTTCAAATGTCCTATTACCTTGCACCAGAAGAAATTTATGATGACCCTGATGAAGCCGACTATTGGGCAAGATTAGCATTCCAAGCAGCACTCAATTCCAAGACTAAACAGTAAAATATTAATTAAAACATGCCCATAGCGCAGTGATTCGCTTATAATGGCGCGCATTAATAAGTCAGGATTTATGAAGTGAAACTATCTGTCGAACAATTCAAGAAATGGGATCGCAAGGCCATCACTCTGCTTGGTATGTCCGGTGTCGGTAAAACGCGTCTCGCCTGCCTGTTACGTAATGCAGACTGGTTTCATTATTCCGGCGATTATCGTATTGGCACACATTATTTGAGTGAAGCGATGTCAGATAATGTAAAGAAAAATGCCATGAAGGTGCCTTTGTTAAAGAAATTATTATTATCTGACTCAATTACCATCAGTAATAATATTTCTGTTGATAATCTCAAGGCAGTATCAACATTTCTTGGTCAACTCGGCGATCCTGAAAAAGGTGGATTGGGCTTGCGCGAATTTAAACGTCGCCAGAACCTGCACAGGGAAGCTGAAATCTCTGCCATGCTTGAGGTGCCTGATTTTATTAAACGCTCTTATGAAGTTTATGATTACCGTAACTTTATTAATGATGCGGGTGGTAGTTTGTGTGAACTTGAAAACGAAGCTGTACTCAAAACACTCGCGGAACATACCTTGATCATTTATATCAGAGCGACAGAGCAGGACGAGGTTGAATTAATTAAACGCGCTGAACAGGCACCAAAGCCATTGTATTATCGCGAAGAGTTTCTTGATGAAAACCTTGAGATTTATTTAAAAGAAAACAATCTCGAATATGCGGCGATGATTGATCCGAATGACTTTGTTCGCTGGGTTTTTTCTCGTCTTTTTTATAACCGTATACCGCGTTATCAATCAATAGCAGATGAATATGGCTATACTGTTTGTACTAATGATATTGCTAAAGTGAACAGCGAAACTGACTTTCTAGATTTAATTGAACAACAACTTTAACTAATAGAGAAATAACCGTGCCTCTTGTAGCCAACAGTGATTTACCAAGCTTTGCCAGACTCAAGCAAGATGGAGAAACCATTCTTGCTGCGGATAAGGCTGTGCAACAGGATATTCGTGAATTACATATTGGTCTATTGAATATGATGCCAGATGCTGCGTTGGAAGCGACCGAACGTCAGTTTTTTCGTCTTATCGGTGAGAGTAATCAGATTGCACAATTTTATCTGCATCCTTTTACACTGGATGAACTGGAAAGAAGTGATGAAGGTCAGGCACATATCAATAAGTATTATCAAAGCTTTGATGATATTAAAAAAGAAGGGCTTGATGCCTTAATCATTACTGGTGCGAATATGATAGGCACTGAATTGGCTGAGCAACCTTTTTGGCAGCCTTTAAGTGAGGTATTAGCCTGGGCTTATGATAATGTCACTTCGACACTTTGTTCCTGCCTAACAACGCATGCTGTTTTGCAATTTCGTTACAAACAAAAACGTAGCTTACTGCCATCAGGAAAACGCTGGGGTGTTTATCCGCATCGCGTTGTCGATAGAAAACACCCGCTGGTTGTCGGTGTAAATACGCGCTTTGACGTACCGCATTCACGTTTTAATGAGATCTTTCCTGAACAATTTAACGAAGCCGGTTTAAAAGTATTGGTTGAAAGTGAAGACGGCGATGTGCATCTTGCCGTTAGCGAAGATGGGTTCCGTTTGG
>JBMZNW010000004.1:10190-13686 GCA_049619915.1 Gammaproteobacteria bacterium | reverse complement strand
TTTTCCAAGGACACCCGGAATATGACTCCATCAGTTTAATGAAGGAATATAAACGCGAAATCGGACGTTATATCAATGGTGAAATCAAAGAGTATCCACCTTTTCCGGAAAACTATTTCTCTCTAAAGTGCCAAACTATTTTGGAAGAATATCAAGACAACCTAAATGCTGCGTTAGCACAAAATAGTGAAATACCTGTTTTTCCGGAGAACTACATCATTCCTTTTCTGGATAATACCTGGCACGATACAGCGGAAGCCGTGATTAATAACTGGATTGGTCAAGTTTATCAATTAACCAATACAGACAGACATATTCCGTTTAATGAGAATACTGATCCAGATAATCCATTAACTTTGTAATCGGCATAAAAGCCCGAGAAAGCTAAATTAATCGGAAAAAATGGATGATTCTGAAAAAATCAAGTATATTCAGACTTCGAGATCTATTGCAGCATACCCAGCATTTTCAGTAGCCCGTTCTACCTTGTAAATTGCCTAATGAGTAGTAGCAATAAGATAATTTTTGATTAGAAACATAGAGGTTATATACATGGCAACAGGTTCTGTTAAGTGGTTTAACGATGCAAAGGGTTTTGGCTTTATCTCTCCAGATGATGGTAGTGCCGACGTATTTGTTCATTACTCAGCAATAAACAGTGAAGGCTTTCGCTCTTTAGCAGAAGGTCAAAAAGTAAGCTATGAAGTTGAAAATGGTCCCAAAGGACCACAAGCAAGCCAGGTAACGGCAGCGTAGTAAAATTCCAATTTTTAAATCCTGCCTAGCGCAGGATTTTTTTAATGGAGCTTGTATGATTTAGCCATAAATCATACGTATAATTATTATTGCAACACTTGCTATTTGAATTGCTCTCTTTCCATATTTTATAGTTTTGACAACATGTTAATTAATTGTAAACTCTATAAATAAAGAGGACAGATTTTGAATAATTTAATCCATAACAAACTATTCATATTAATTGCCTGTCTTAGTCTGGTTCTTGTCTCAGCTTGCGATAAACAGGAACAATCGGCAGAAAAACCTAACATGGCTTCCATTACCGCTAATACTACTGAACCGCCAGTTCAAAACTATGAGCGTAATACAAATAAGGTCATCATCGAGAACAAAAATTATCTATTTAATGTAAAAGGACATAGCTTATCTGAGATTGAAGCGCTATTAGAAAGGACAGAACAAGTAACAACGACACAGTCATCAGAATATCAAGATCTTGAGATCGTTATGGTGATTCACGGCCCGGATATTGAATGGTTTACACAACAAAGTCATGTAGACAATCAAAAATTACTAGATTTGGCAGCACGTCTTGATGCACGCGATATCGTTGATATGAAAGTATGCGAGACAACTATGGAGCATCATGGTGTAGAGAGAAAAGATATTCCTAGGTTTATTGATACCGTTCCTTATGCACCAACTGAAATAGAAAACCGCCTTCGTGACGGTTATATTAATCTTTAATTTCAGTACTAATAAAGATTAATCGAAGTGTCGGTAAGCACTGGAGTCTATTTCATAAGACTCACCATCCTCATTAATCAAAGTTAATTGCTGCGCATCCTTATTAATTTTACCAATACAATGAACCGGGCAAATCGATTGAAGCTCCTTAATGACAGAGTCCGACAAACCTTGTGGCAGCGTAAAACATAACTCATAGTCATCACCACCTGTTAATGCCAGTTCGATCGTTTTTTTTTGCTCAAGCTTTTTCAGGCTTTCAGAAAAAGGTATTGCTGATAACTTTATCTCTGCACCAACATTACTAGCTTTCAGTATATGCCCAAGATCAGCCAGCAAACCATCAGAGACATCAATACAACTCGTTGCGTTATCACGTAATTCCAAACCTGTTTTTACTCTTGCTTTAGGTCGATGTAATCGCTGTATTTCCTTATCGCTTATAAAAGAAAATTTATCAGGTTCTTTAATATGATTCAGAGCGTAAGCTGCCGCACCTAATTCTCCAGTCACATAAATCAAATCGCCAACAGTAGCTCCACTGCGTCGTAATGACTTTCCTTTAGGAGCGACACCGTGTATTTGAATAGAAATAGATAACGGGCCTTTAGTTAAATCGCCGCCTATGAGCGCAACTGAGTGTTCAGTCGCTAATTGATTAAAGCTTGAGGCGAATCGTTCTAGCCAATTAATATCTTTTTCCGGCAACGTTAAAGACAGACTAACCCAACGCGGTAACGCGCCCATCGCCGCAATATCACTTAAGTTGACTGACAACGCTTTATAAGCAATATCTTCTGGGTCAGTATCTTCAAAAAAATGAACACCGGAAACCAGCGTATCTGTTGAAATGCTTAGTTCAGAATCTTCACTAACATTAATGATTGCGGCATCATCGCCAATGCCTAAGATAAGATTACCTTTACTTTCAGGATGGTTTTGCTTGAAGTACTTCTCTATGATTTCAAATTCGTTCAAAACTAAATAAAGAATTATTGATTGACTTCTACAGGGCGTAATTCTTTTGCGACTTTATCAAGAATACCGTTAATGTATTTATGCGACTCTTCAGCACCAAATAATTTCGCAAGTTCTATCGACTCATTCACAACGACTCGCCAAGGTATTTCCAGACAATGTTGTAACTCATAACAACCAATATGTAATATCGCGCGCTCTATCGCATCAAGTTCAGCTATAGGCCGGTCAAGCAGCTTTTCTATTTGTGCATCAAGCTCATCTCGACAGTTAATCGTGCCTCTTAATAAAAGTTTGAAATATTCGACATCTGTTTTTGCCAGTTTTTGTTCATCGCTTTCAAACTCGGTCATGATGTCGAAAAATTCTTTTTCCGTCATAAAACATTGATACAGCGCCTGCACTGTATTACGACGCGCCTTGATTCTTGCGCGCTTACTTACTGCGGGATGAATTGAACTCATGACTTTATCTGTCTAATAACAGAAACCATTTCCAACGCAGCTAAAGCTGCCTCATAGCCTTTGTTACTTTCTTCATCTCCGGCTCTATCCATCGCCTGCTCCGTATCATCAACTGTTAAAACACCAAAGATGACAGGTATACCACTATCCATTGCCAGCATTGAAATACCATGACTGCATTCAGTACAAATATAATCAAAATGCGGCGTTTCACCTCTGATTACTGCACCTAACGTAATCACTGCATCAAATTTATTTTGATCAAGTAGGTTCTTTACAGCAACAGGAATTTCAAATGCGCCGGGCACTTTTACGACTGTAATAGAGTCATTGGTAACATCATTACTATTAAGACCTTTTATTGCACCGTCATAAAGACGGTCAACAATAAAACTATTAAAGCGACTGGCGACAATAGCGATTTTTACATCACTATCAAATGCATTTTTTTTATCAATAATATTTATTTCAGACATACTAATGTTTCTCAAAAATTCTTTTTAGTTTACGTATTCAACAACTTCTAATCCAAACCCAGACAAAGCATGAATACGCTTTGGCGCACTTAA
>JBMZNW010000004.1:0-10180 GCA_049619915.1 Gammaproteobacteria bacterium | reverse complement strand
CAGAAAGGATCTGACCGCCTAAACCAATCGTGCGCAAGTCTTTGCTTGACTCATTATTTTTTACGGGTTCAGTATCAGGTTTATTCGTTTTATAAGATTGTATTTGATTAATTAATTCCAGTGTTTCAAATTGCTGACACAGTATCACAACGACACCTGATTCTTCTTCAGAAATACGTTTTAAGACATCATTAACCGGCCAACTTCGATCTTTTACGATACTACCGGTTAAATCTGATATGGGGTTTTCCAGATGCACTCGAACTAATGTTGGCGTATCTGCATCAAGCTTGCCTTTAACCATAGCAAAATGTAATTTCTTTTCGATTTTATCCTGATAGGCATGTAAGACAAACTCACCGTATTCGGTTGGTAAAACACATTCTGTCATGTGCTCTATTGTTTTTTCGTTTTCAATTCGATAACGAATTAGATCGGCAATTGTTCCTATTTTTAAATTATGTTTTTTGGCAAACTTTTCCAAATCAGGTCTTCTTGCCATTGAGCCATCATCATTCAAAATCTCGACAATAACAGAAGAAGCTTGCAAGCCAGCCAGACGTGCTAAATCACAGCCTGCTTCGGTATGACCTGCTCTAGATAATACACCTCCCGGTTGAGCCATTAATGGAAAGACATGACCGGGCTGAACTAAATCAGTCGGTTTAGCATCTGGTGCAACAGCTTTTTTAATCGTCATAGCACGATCCGCTGCCGAAATACCTGTCGTCACACCTTCTGCCGCTTCTATAGAAACAGTAAAGTTTGTAGAAAAACTTGAATTCGATTGACTGGTCATTAACGGCAAATTTAATTTTCGACAATGTTCGCCTGTTAATGTTAAGCAGATTAGGCCTCTACCAAACCGCGCCATAAAGTTTATATCATCAGACTCAACAGCAGATGCTGCAATAACGAGATCGCCTTCATTCTCACGGTCTTCATCATCCATTAAAATGACCATGCGGCCATTACGGATATCTTCAATAAGTTCTGCTGTAGTATTCAATGCCATATTAATTATTAATTAGTTTTTCCAGATAACGTGCGATTTGATCAACTTCAAGGTTTACCTCTGTATTAACCTTGTATTCAGAAAAAATGGTTTCAGATAAAGTATGCGGAATAATATTAACACTAAACACATTCTCATTAACATCGTTAACCGTCAAACTGACACCATCAACTGTAACCGAACCTTTTTTTGAAATATATTTCTTTAATGCTTCAGGCGATTCTATTTCAAATCTAATAGACCGACCTTCATCTTGTCTGCCGATAATTTTACCGATACCGTCAACATGACCCGAAACCAGATGTCCATTGATTCGATCGGATAACCTCATCGCTTTTTCCATATTAACCGGTGAGTCTTCTTTTAAGTTGGAAAAAGTAGTTAAGGCTAATGTTTCGCCTGACAAGTCGGCAATAAAAGAATGTTCAGTTTTTTCAATAATAGACAAACACGTTCCATTAACGGCAATACTATCGCCAATATTCATATCTTCCAGCGTCATTGCGCCAGTATCAAAGATAAAGCGGCTATCTTTATCTTTCTTCTCAATCGAAAGTATCTTTCCTATTGTTTCAATAATACCTGTAAACATTTAAACCACTTTAATTAATTTTATACGTTAAACGAACATCATCACCCAATTGTCTGACATCCATCAATTTAGTTTTTATTGCTTGTTGCAGAGTTTCCAACGTCGTTAATTTCACCAACGGCTGTGCAGTATGTCCGAGTAACATTGAGGCCATATATATCAATAGCTCATCGACTAATTCCGACTCTAGTAAACTACCAACAAAAGTTGAACCGGCTTCGACCATGACTTCATTTATTTCAAACGCTTTAACCATGTGTAACAACACATCTTTCAGCCACAGTTCAGATTTAGGTAAACAAACAACCTCTGCACCTATTTTATTTAATTCTTTAATTCGTTCGCTATTCTCTATTTCCGTATAAATAATGACTTTACCTGCTTCAGGCTCAGCAAGCTGAAAGAGTTTTACTTGCGTTGATATTTTAAGATGCCTATCAATAATAACGCGTAACGGCTGCTTAACATTGAAATCAATATCTCTCGCATTTAAACAAGCATTATCTTTCTCTACCGTATCAACGGTTGATAAAATTGCGCTGCTTGCTGCACGTAAGCGATGTACATCTTTTCTTGACTGTATTGAACTAATCCATTGACTATCGCCATTTTCCAATGCAGTTCGTCCATCCAAACTCATTGCCATCTTACAGCGAACATAGGGCAAGCCTTTTGTCATACGCTTAATAAAGCCCGGATTCAGTTTCATTGCTTCAGCTTCGAGCAAACCTTGCTTAACAACAATACCTGCTGCTTCCAGTTTTTTAATGCCTGTTCCTGATACAAGGGGATTAGGATCAGACATTGCAATAATCACTTGTTTTACATTCGCTTTTATTAATGCATCAACGCAGGGCGGTGTACGTCCATGATGAGAGCAAGGTTCTAATGTTACATAAACTGTAGCAGAAGAAGCATCATTGCATTGATTATTACATTGATTAAGCGCATTCACTTCGGCATGCTCTTCACCACTTACAGCATGCCAGCCTTCAGCAATGATGTTGTCATCTTTTACAATGACACAACCGACTCTTGGATTAGGATCGCAAGTATAATGCCCGTGCTTTGCCAAATGGATAGCGCGAGACATAAATTGATAGTCGTGTGCTTGCCACGTCAACTATCATCTCCATCGTCTTCACCCAATAAATCAAGCTGGCTTTTTTGTAATTCCGGAGGCAATTCATTTTCAACACGTTCTATTTCTTCAAGAAATGCACGTACGTCTTCAAACTTTCTGTAAACAGAAGCAAAGCGAACATAAGCAACCTGATCAATACCGCGTAGTTGTTCCATAACCCAGTCGCCAACTTTGATTGACTCTACTTCCTTATCGCCCGTTGCTCTTAAGTTATGCATGATATTGGCTACGGCAATATCAATCTTTTCCATTTCTACCGGTCTCTTTTGCACCGCACTGAGTAAGCCACCGCGTAACTTTTCTTCATTAAACGGTTCACGACGACCATCAGATTTAATAATGCGAGGCAGATTAAGCTCGGCAGACTCATACGTGGTAAATCGTTCCTTACATTTGGTACATTCGCGACGACGGCGGATCTGTTCGCCTTCGCCAACAAGGCGAGAGTCAATCACTCGTGTATCAAGATCGGAACAAAATGGACAACGCATAGTATTTTAATTTTCCCATTTAAAAAACGGAGGGATTGTAAAGTCCTGAAACAATAACAACCCCTCATATTATTAATACAATAAAGTACTAAACTTGATTACCTTAAATCTTCGTTCGACTCGTATAATGGTCGACTCTTACAAAGCTTAAGTACTTCAGCTTTAACTCGCTCGATTACTGAGTCATCACCCATATTATCCATGATGTCACACATCCAGCCTGCAACCTGACGGCAATCATCTTCACTAAAACCACGAGTTGTAATTGAAGGCGTACCAATACGAATACCACTAGTCACAAAAGGTGATTGTGGATCGTTCGGAACAGCATTCTTATTAACAGTAATATTCGCTTTACCTAGAGCTGCATCAACTTCTTTACCAGTTAAGCCTTTTTCAATCATGTCGACCAAAAATAAATGGTTTTCGGTACCACCAGAAACGATTGATAAACCGCGATCGAGGAAGACTTCGACCATTGCTTTAGCATTCGCTTTTACAGCCTTAATATATTCTTTAAATTCAGGTTGCATACATTCTTTAAATGCCACTGCTTTTGCTGCAATCGTATGCATGTGCGGGCCACCTTGATAAGCAGGGAAAACCATAAAATTGATTTTCTTTTGAATATCTTCATTGGCCTTACCCATAATGATGCCTGAGCGTGGACCTCGTAAGGTTTTATGTGTGGTTGATGTCGTTATATCGGCAATTTTTACCGGGCTTGGGTATTCACCTACAGCAACTAAACCGGCTATGTGAGCAATGTCTGCTACTAAAATTGCACCAACTTTATCGGCAATATCACGGAAGCGTTGCCAATCCCAATCCTGTGAATAGGCTGAGAAACCAGTCCAGATCATTTTCGGTTTATGCTCTAACGCTAATTCTTCAGCTTGCGTGTAATCAACAATACCTTTGTCATCTAAACCGTACTGAACGGCATTAAAGACACGACCTGAAACATTAACATGCGCGCCATGTGTTAGATGGCCGCCATGAGCAAGAGATAAGCCCATTATCGTGTCACCCGCTTCTAATAGTGCTAAATAAACAGCACCATTTGCTTGCGAACCGGAATGCGGTTGGACGTTCGCCCAATCAGCGCCAAATAATTTACAAGCACGGTCGATGGCCAGCTGTTCTGCAGCATCAACATATTCACAACCACCGTAATAACGTTTGCCTGGATAACCTTCTGCATATTTGTTGGTTAGGACAGAACCCTGACACTCCATGACTCTTGGACTCGTCATATTTTCTGAAGCGATTAATTCAATATGCTCTTCTTGGCGACGGCGTTCTGACTCCATTGCAGAGAAGAGTTCAGGATCAAATCCTTCCACTGTTGTGTCTTTTGTAAACATTCGTTTTCCTCAATAACTAATTAATATTCTTTGAAATCGTTATCTCATTTCTAAATGAGCAAAATAGTTTTTTTATTATATAAAAGCGTAGAACCGCCCTTCCCCAATATCTGGTATTGCCCCCTCAAACGAGGCACGAATGTTACCAAAACACGTCTTGTAATGCATTGATGTCATCAGCATTAAATGCGTATTTTTTGATGCATCTTCGATTTATCTCATACTCTTCATAAATAAAGGCTATGGTACAGTTATTGATAATAAAATAGTTTTATACCCATATTTATAGCTGATTTCAGTTTTTTCAGTGAAGAAATTTACTTATCAGCCGATACAGTGCTTACCAATAAAAATAATTGAGCTTGGGATAAATCATACTGATTATCCTCGGCTCATAAAATAATTATATTTTTCAATGATTTAAAAATGAAAAACAGCCTTAAATTGACAGACGAAGTTGACCTTAACGGTATCGAAGCACGTTTTCTGAAAATTAACCGGGAACGAATTGAGCTAACACAACAAGGTTTGAGCGACCGACAGAAAGGTTTTATTGAATTACTACCTCTGCTTTTTCATGAAAATAACCCTGAATTACCTGGCTATATCAATGACGAAGTACCAGCCGGTGTTTTCAACTATTTACCAGAACAATCCGCCATAAAAATTGCAAAAAACACCTTCAAATCTTATACACCGATTCGTCGTGCCCGTCGTAATTTGGACATTAACGGTATGTATTTTATGGGCAGTAGTGGCTCTATCGCTTATAACAGTAAAAGTGATTTTGATGTCTGGTTATTGCATTCAACTTCTCTGGATGCTGATGCCGTCGATCTTATTCAACAAAAAGCCTATGCCGTAGAACAGTGGGCGGATGAAACCTTGGATCTGGAAGTTCATTTTTTTATTTTCTCCGCCGAAGAATTTAAACAAGGTAAGCAACAAGGTTTATCATCCGAAAGCAGTGGTTCTGCACAACACTATTTATTACTTGATGAGTTTTATCGATCCAGTTTACTTATTGCCGGTAAAACACCGACATGGTGGCTGGTGCCACCGGAACATGAAAGTAATTATGATCACTATCTTCAAGAACAGGAAAAAAATAAACGCTTAAATCCCAACGACACAATTGATTTTGGCGCGGTTGCAGATATACCGGCTTCGGAATTTTTTGGCGCAGCAGTCTGGCAGCTTTATAAAAGCATCCACTCGCCTTACAAATCACTGATTAAATTATTGTTAATGGAAGTGTATGCAAATGAGTACCCTGCTATTTCCTTATTAAGCGTGATGTTTAAGAACGCAGTTTATAACGGTGTTGATAAGGTTGATGATCTTGATCCGTATTTGATGATGTATGACAAAGTTGAAGAATACTTAATGATGCGTAATCAAACCGAACGACTCGAATTATTTCGTCAATGTTTCTATGTGAAAATCAAAGAACCATTAAGCGATGAAGTTAAGAAAAAAACATGGCGCAGAGAATTATTCAAACAACACGTCGTCGATTGGGGTTGGACAACACACCAGTTCGTCATAATGGATACGATTAAAAGCTGGCGTATTGATGTGATTGCTCAACAACGAAACAAGATAATGAATGCCTTAACAGAAAGTTATCGCTTCCTTTCTAATTTCGCTAGAGAAAACACTGAAGTATCCCGCGTCAGTAAAGCCGAACTGAACGTACTGGGTCGAAAGCTCTATGCTGCTTTTGAAAGGAAAGCCGGCAAGATTGATATCTTTAACTACAATGATGAAACCAGTCTAAATTATCCAAAATTAACCATTTATCAAAAAAGAAATTCAACCACTAAAAATAGCTGGCAAATGTATCAAGGACATATTAATTCCAGCGAGATAAACGAATATAAGCCTGTTAAACGTACACAGAATGTTATTGAACTATTAACATGGGCATTTTTTAATAAAATTATCGATTCACATTCGGCTATATCACTCATTAATGGTGATAGTCTGACGGTTAAAGAACTAAGGCAGTTGCTCAACTCTTTTGAAGAAGAATTTCCAACAAAACAACTACCGGAAGCGGACTTTAACGATCTAAATCAAACTGTTCGCATACAACACGCCTGTCTTTATATTAATGTCGGACATACACCAAACACGGGACTCAACGATAATATCAAACACATATCAAGCATCAGAGATAATGTTCTCAGCTATGGTGCTAAACATAGTAACCTTGCATACAGTTTTGACTTATTAATTTGTACAACATGGGAAGAACTGCTTACTTTTCACTTTGAAGGTGAAGATGCATTAGTACAATGTTTGTGTGAATACTTGCGTTGGGCACCGTTGGAAGAACCTTATGGCCCACCAAAACTCAATACTTTCTGTTACTCATCAAGTTATGGCTCTGCTATTACAAAGCGCATAGAAGAAATAGTACGAGATATAATTAATGTGTTTTTCGGAAAAGAATCAGATAAAAACATACGTTATCTAATAGAAGTAGAAGATAGCTATTATGTTCTTTATAAAGAAAAAGAACGACTGCTGCATAAACATATTGGCTCTAGCACACATTTATTACGTAGTCTGAGTACTCCTAATAGCAATTTTTGCCATGTGATTTTTGAACAGGAAACACACAGCAATCAATTAATTCAGAAAATTTTTAAGCTAAATAGCGCCAACAAAATACAGCTTTTTTATTATATCAATAACCAAATGGCTGATATTTATATCATTGATGAGAACGGTTCCCTGTTTTGTCAAACGGTACCTTTCCATGACAGCAAAGCTTTAATTAATCACTATAACTTGTTTTTTGAAGGCACCATTAATCGACGTTTATTCTTAATGCTCGATGTACAAACTAATATTGAAAATATAGAAATAGATTTTTTTCAGATAAATTTAGACAAGATGAAAAATATTGAAATACATAAAATCAATGATGAAATAGAGCGAACTGAAAAAGGTTTTTTTAATATTCAGGTCATCGGCAGTCCTGATGATGAGCATCATTCCTTAGCGATATTTTGTGAAGATGTTGAGTTTTCTTATATTGAACATGGTAACAACCTATTTAATGTTGTTGCCGAACATGTCATTGGTAAACGCGCAAGCGGGCAAAGATATCCGATTTATATTACAGATATAGACATCTCTAAAGGACTCATCGGCCAGGTCGAATCTGACAAACTGCAAACATTTCATTATCTGAATTATAAAAAAAGCATTGAAGACAAATTAAATCAGGCCATTGCCACACATTAATTATTTTCAAAACGAGATTAACCGAAAAGACTGACGTATAATTCGCATTTTTTAATAAAATTAAAACTTGTGTCTGATACAGAAAAATTACTAAAACGCCTTGATGCCCTGCTCAATAGAGTAGAACCATTAATACCAAGCTTACCTAAAGCGGTAGTTGAATTTAATGGTGGCGCTTATCATTGGAAGTCTATTGGCAACAATGGATACTTCCACAAAATTGATCGTCCCGCGAACTTCAAGCTCTCTGATTTACAATGCATAAAGCGACAGAAAAAAACCATCGACCAAAACACGCAACAGTTTCTGGCTAATTTACCAGCGAATAATGTTTTACTTTGGGGGCCGAAAGGCACGGGTAAATCATCACTGATTAAAGCGCTACTGAACGAATATCAAGATAAAGGACTCAATTTAATTGAAGTTGAAAGAGAAGACTTAAAAGACCTAAGAAAAATTATTGATTTGCTTAGCGATAAAGACGGGCATTTCATTTTATATTGTGACGACTTGTCATTCGAAGCAGACGATGCCAGTTACAAAGCAATAAAAGTTGTGCTTGATGGTTCATTAACAAACACATCTGAAAACATCCTAGTTTATGCAACATCGAATCGCCGCCACCTCTTACCAGAATACATGAGTGATAATGTTGCCAGTAAGAATATCAATGGTGATTTACATCTAAATGAAACGATAGAAGAAAAGCTATCACTATCAGAAAGATTCGGCCTATGGTTATCATTTCACCCTTTTAACCAAGATCAATATTTAGAAATCGTAGACTACTGGCTAAAAAAGTTAGGCAATAATTTAGATAATAATGAAATTGTAAAAAAAGCTTCATTAAAGTGGGCACTTGAACGTGGTTCGCGCAGTGGCCGTTCAGCATGGCAGTTTGCTAAAGACTGGACCGGAAAAAATAAATTACAGGAAAAATAATAATGACTGATGAACAAGCGATTTTTGACGATAGTCAGAAAACGTTAAGAAATGCTGAACTACTGTACTCTACAGAAGAAGTTGAAAATGCCATTACACGAATGGCAGATGAAATTACTATTGCATTAGAAAATACTAACCCTTTGGTTCTCCCTGTTATGGTGGGAGGAGTTATTCTCGCAGGAAAATTAGTTTCTCAACTAAACTTTCCATTACAAATGGATTACGTACATGCCACACGTTATCGAAGTAGCACGAGTGGCAGCACAATAAGTTGGCTAAAAAAACCAGAGAAATCATTAACGGGCAAAACTGTTTTACTTGTTGATGACATACTTGATGAAGGCATCACGCTTGCGGCCATTATTGATTATTGTTACGAAGCTGGTGCAAAAAAAGTATTGACCGCCGTACTCGTTGAAAAAGAATTACAAATAGAAAAACCCATCAAGAAAGCGGACTTCACAGGTTTAAGCATTCCTGATCATTATGTTTTTGGTTATGGCATGGATTATCACGAATACCATCGTAATATCGCCGGTATTTATGCGGTGAAAACACAATGAGTAAATTAGCAATCATCGGCGGTAGCGGCCTAACCGAATTAGAAGGTTTGCAAATTATTGATGAACTTCATATAGAAACGATATGGGGTAAACCTTCAGCACCCATTAAAGTGGGTAAGTTTAATAAAAAAGAAATATTGTTCTTACCTCGCCACGGTAATCCACATACTATTCCGCCACATAAAATAAATTACAGAGCTAATATTCAAGCCTTAAAAGATAATGATGTAAATGAGATCATTGCAGTTAATGCCGTTGGTGGTATTACTAAAAAAATGACGCCATGCAGAATCGTTATTCCTGATCAATTAATTGATTACACACATGGTCGCATTGATACCTTCTATGAAGATAATCTAAAAGAAGTTGTCCATATCGATTTCACTGCGCCCTATTCTGAATCATTGCGCCAACAACTGATTAATACAGCAAAAGAAAATAATATTGATCACTATGCCGGGGGCACCTACGCTGTAACACAAGGTCCTCGTTTAGAAACGGCTGCCGAAATAAACCGTTATGAAAAAGACGGCTGTGATCTTGTCGGCATGACCAGCATGCCCGAAGCCAGCCTTGCCAGAGAACTTGAAATAGAATACGCCTGTGTTTCATTAGTAGTTAACTGGGCAGCAGGAAAAACAGATGAAATCATTACAATGGAAATAATAGAAAACAACCTAAAAGAAGGAATAGGCAAAGTACACGAACTGCTTTCTGCTTTCTTAAGCAACGACTAATGTTCTTAAAAATTCTATATTTGAGAACAATAACAATGATGATTAGACTTTGATTGAATATTACACTG
>JBMZNW010000003.1:0-24925 GCA_049619915.1 Gammaproteobacteria bacterium | reverse complement strand
TTGGATGGAAATAAGTTAAATGCTTTTTGCATGATTACTGAATAAGAAATAAACGAAACAAACACAACCCTAAAACAAAAACTCCCGCATTAGCGGGAGTTCTGCTATTAAGTATTAATCCAATTTATCTAGTTTTGCCAGTTTCTTCTCGAATGCCAAACACGAAGTATTTCGATTTTTTCATTTTTTATTCGGTAAACGATTAGATAGGGTGTTTGATCAACAACCCACTCTCGCGTTTCATCGACATGCCCTATTCGACCAATCTCAGGGTTATGCGCTAACTTCTGGCTTGCATCCCAAATTTTCTGCGCAACTTTTTTAGCTGCTATTGGGTTTTCTTCGGAGATATATGTTTGAGCTTCTACCAGATCAGCAAAAGCTGGTTGCGTCCATTCAACTTTCAACGTTCACACCCCAGCTTTTGAAAACGTCCCGAACTTCATTTGCACTTGCAAACTCACCTTTGTCTGCTGCTCTGATGCCTGTTTCCACCGCGCGGCGAAAACGGACTTCTTCCAGAACATCATCCCAAGTTGCGTTATCCGGTAATTCTTCTGCCAGAGTATGTAATGTTTCTTTTAGATTTGCTGCCATAAATTAATTCCTTGTTAGGTTAATTATAGTCAATCCTTTAGTTCTACAAGTGATAATAATGACAATTTTTAGCCTTTAACGCAAAACTCCCGCATTAGCGGGAGTCTTTAATTGCTAAATAGTTTATCAAAAACTAGACCGGCGAAGGTAAGTCCGAAGTTCCCATGAGATATTCGTCGACAGCTTTAGCTGCACTACGTCCTTCTGCAATTGCCCAAACGATTAAACTTTGACCGTGTTGCATATCACCTGCGGTGAAGACACCTTCTACATTCGTAGCCCAGTTATTCTGGATAATGTTGGTACGGCCATCAAGTTCAATACCCATTTGTTCAACTAACCCTTCTTTCTCTGCGCCGGTGAAACCCATCGCAAGAAAGATAAAGTCTGCTTTGACAATTTTGCTACTGCCTTCGACCTCTTTGAATGAAATACGTCCGTCTTCTTTTTGCATTTCGACAGTAACAAGTTCGATTTCTTTTAAGTTACCATTATCGTCTCCGATGAAACGTTTCGTTTGTACGGAATAAACACGTTCGCCACCTTCTTCGTGCGCTGACGCTGTACGAAAGATGAACGGCCATTGTGGCCATGGGTTATCTTCTGCACGACTTTCTGGTGGCTTCGGCATAATCTCTAATGACGTAACAGAAGCGGCACCTTGTCTGTGCGCAGTACCAATACAGTCAGCACCCGTATCACCACCACCAATGACGATGACATGTTTGCCGTTGGTATTAATATGTTCTTCTTCTGCAATCGTATCGCCATGACAAAGCTTATTAGCTTGTGGCAGATATTCCATTGCTTGATAGATACCTTTTAATTCGCGCCCTTCTATTGGTAAATCACGACGAGCACTTGCACCACCACACAGGATTAATGCATCGAATTCTTTCTTAAGATCATTCGCATCGATATCAACACCGATATGGCTATTAGGTTTAAACGTTACACCTTCTGCTTCCATTTGTTCCATGCGACGATCGATTCGCTTTTTTTCCATTTTGAATTCTGGAATGCCGTAACGCATTAATCCGCCAATACGATCAGAACGTTCAAAGACTGTGACATCGTGACCTGCGCGAGCAAGTTGTTGTGCTGCGGCTAAACCTGCTGGGCCTGATCCAACAATGCCGACTTTTTTGCCGGTTTTCTTTTCTGGAACTTCAGGTTTTATCCAACCGTTTTCGAAAGCCTTATCAATGATAGATAATTCAACAGCTTTAATGCTAACCGGGTCTTCATTAATACCGAGTACACATGAACCTTCACATGGTGCAGGACATAATGTACCAGTGAATTCTGGGAAGTTATTGGTTGCGTGTAAACGTTTGATCGCTTCTGCCCATTGATCCCGATACACCAGGTCGTTCCAATCTGGGATCATATTGCCAAGCGGGCAACCTTGATGACAAAAAGGAATACCACAATCCATACAGCGCGCGGCTTGTGTTTTTAGTGGCTCCACTGGCCACGGCTTCATGACCTGATTCCAGTCTTGAATACGTTCTTCGACTGGGCGGTATGGCGTTTTTTCTCTTTCGTATTCGATAAATCCGGTTGGCTTACCCATTAGCGGCCTCCATAATTGCTTCTTCTTCGCTGAGGCCTTTCTCTTTACCTCGTTTAATATCGGCAAGTACACGTTTGTATGCTCTTGGCATAACTTTGACAAACTTGCCTTGATATTCATCCCAGTTTTCCAGAATTTTTTCTGCAACGGTACTTTGTGTATATTGAACATGATTACTCAATAAAGCTTTAACCTTATCGACATCTTCTTGTTCTTCTATTTTTTCTAGTCCGACCATGCCGGTATTGCAACGGATTTCAAAATCACCGTCTTCATCCAAGACAAACGCTTCGCCACCCGACATACCAGCTGCAAAGTTACGACCCGTTTTACCAATAATGACAGCGACACCGCCGGTCATGTATTCGCAACCGTGATCGCCAACACCTTCAACAACAGTACTGACACCACTATTACGTACACAAAAACGTTCGCCAGCTATACCGCGGAAATAAGCTTCGCCGCTGGTTGCGCCATAAAGCACAACGTTACCGACTAAAATATTTTCTTCTGGAACAAAAGTAGAGTGACGTGGTGGGTAAACAATAATCTTACCGCCTGATAAACCTTTGCCTATATAGTCGTTTGAATCACCTTCGAGTGTCATTGTCACACCCTTTGGAACAAAAGCGCCAAAGCTCATACCCGCTGATCCATTAAAATGAATATTAACGGTATCTTCTGGTAAACCTTCTGCACCATAACGTTTGGTTATTTCATGACCGAGTATGGTACCTACCGTACGATCAATATTGAGTACCGGCAGAATAATATCGACTTTCTCTTTATTCTCTAACGCCGGTTTACTCAACGGTACTATCTTAGTGACATCGAGTGATTTCTCTAAACCGTGATCTTGTTCTTTCACACAGTAATATTGATCACCGGATCGTAACTCTGCTTTATGCAGTATCTTGCTAAAGTCGAGGCCTGCTGCTTTCCAATGTTCAACCGCTTTTTGTGTATCGAGTCTATCGACCTGACCAATCATTTCATCAATGGTTCTAAAACCTAATTGAGCCATGTATTCACGAATTTCTTCGGCGATAAACTTAAAGAAGTTTTCAACGAACTCAGGTTGGCCGGTGAATTTTTTCGTTAGTCTTGGATCTTGTGTTGCAACACCAACTGGGCAAGTATTTAAATGACAAACACGCATCATGATACAACCCATAACGACTAATGGTGCTGTGGCAAAACCAAATTCTTCTGCGCCGAGTAACGCCGCAATCACAACATCGCGTCCGGTTTTTAGCTGGCCGTCTGTTTGTAAAACAATACGATCACGCAAACCGTTCATGACTAATACTTGTTGTGTTTCGGCGATACCGAGTTCCCAAGGTAAGCCCGCGTGTTTTAATGAGGTAATCGGTGATGCACCGGTACCACCATCATAACCGGAGACTAAAATAACATCGGAATGACATTTCGCGACACCTGCTGCTACTGTACCCACGCCAACTTCCGCAACGAGCTTAGTATGAATACGTGCTTTCGGATTTGAATTCTTTAAGTCATGAATCAATTGCGCCAAATCTTCAATCGAATAAATATCGTGATGCGGTGGTGGCGAAATTAAATCAACCCAAGGTGTAGAACCACGTACTTTTGCAATCCATGGATAGACTTTAGCGCCAGGCAATTGCCCACCTTCGCCCGGTTTTGCACCTTGCGCCATTTTGATTTGGATATCATCAGCGTTGGTTAAGTAGTTTGCTGTTACGCCAAAGCGACCGGATGCAACCTGTTTGATTGCACTACGTCGTAAGTCACCGTTTTCATCTGGGGTAAAGCGATCTGGATCTTCGCCACCTTCACCGGTATTTGATTTACCACCGATACGGTTCATAGCTATTGCTAATGTTTCATGTGCTTGTTTACTGATTGATCCATAAGACATGGCACCGGTTGAAAAACGTTTCATGATGTTTTCAATCGGTTCGACTTCGTCTAATGGAATAGGATCTTTTGCATATTTAAATTCGAACATGCCGCGTAGCGTTGCGCGATGTTCATTCTGATCATCTACGCGGTTGGTATATTCTTTAAAGATTTCATACTGACCAGTGCGTGTTGCATGTTGAAGTTTAAAAACAGTATCAGGGTTGAACAGATGATATTCACCGTCGCGTCGCCATTGATATTCGCCACCCCATTCCAGTTCAGGTTCATTCACATCTCGTTCTGGAAAAGCACGTTGATGTCGCATACTCATTTCTTCGGCAACAACTTTCATACCGATACCGCCGATACGTGATGCCGTCCAAGTGAAGTATTTATCAACAAATGCTTTTTCTAAACCTATCGCTTCGAAGACTTGCGCACCACAGTAGGACTGCACGGTAGAGATACCCATCTTCGCCATGATCTTAATTAAGCCTTTGTTCACGGCTTTAATATAGTTAGCAATGGCTTTTTGATGCTCCATTTCTGGTAAGCGACCATTGCCGATCATGCTACCTAATGTTTCATACGCTAGATACGGGTTAACCGCACCAACACCATAGCCGAGCAGTACAGCAAAATGATGCACTTCTCTTGGCTCGCCTGATTCAAGTACTAAACCGATTTGTGTGCGTTTGCCATTTCGAATTAAGTGATGGTGTACACCGGCGGTTGCTAATAATGCAGGAATGCCTGTTTTAGTTTCGTCGATGTCTCGATCTGAAAGAATGACATAGCTATAACCTTCTTCGATAGCAGCGTCGACTTGTGCATAGACTTCTTCCAGCGCTTTATCCATACCATCACCACCTTCAGCAACGGTATATAAAATAGGAACTGTTTTGCTTTTAAAACCAGGAAGGTTTACATCGCGGATTTTCGCCAGCTCTTCATTTGTAATAACTGGTGAGTTTAATTTTATCCGGCGACAGCTTTCTTCCGTTGGTTCTAATAAATTACCTTCTGGCCCTATGGTCACAGCAACCTGCGTGACTAATTCTTCACGAATACCATCTAACGGCGGGTTGGTAACTTGTGCGAATAGTTGTTTAAAGTAGTCATACAACAATCGCGAACGATCTGATAATACCGCTAACGCTGCATCGGTACCCATTGCGCCGGTTGGCTCAACGCCCGTTGCAGCCATTGGGCCCATCAGTATTTTTAGATCTTCATGGGTATAACCAAACGCTTGTTGGCGTTGTAATAAAGTATCGGTATCTGAACCATGAATATTTTTTGGTTCAGGAATATTTTCGATTGGCATTAGGTTTTTCTTTAACCAATCACCATAAGGATGCTCATCAATAAATTGCTGCTTTATTTCTTCATCATTAATGATGCGACCTTGTTTGGTATCAACCATAAAGATACGACCTGGGTGTAGACGGTCTTTTATCTTTACGTTTTCGGGTGCAACTTCCATCACACCCACTTCTGAGGCCATGATGACAACATCATCATGCGTAACGTAATAACGTGATGGACGTAAACCATTTCTATCTAACACTGCACCAATTACTTCACCATCGGTAAATGATAATGATGCAGGGCCATCCCAAGGTTCCATTAAAGTCGCGTGGTATTCATAGAATGCTTTACGATCTGCATCCATTGTTTCATGACCTGACCAAGCTTCTGGAATCATCATCAATACCGCATGTGGTAATGGACGACCAGCCATGTGTAAAAACTCCATGACGTTATCAAAGGTTGCAGAATCACTGCCGCCTTCGATACAAATCGGGAACAGTTTTTCTAAGTCGTCACCAAATAAATCTGATTTACACAGCGATTCACGCGCACGCATCCAGTTTGCATTTCCGCGTACGGTATTAATTTCACCATTGTGTGCAACATAACGGAATGGATGCGCCAAACGCCATGCAGGGAAAGTATTCGTTGAAAAACGTTGATGTACTAAAGCAATGGCTGATTCTACATCGGGATCGGATAAGTCCGGAAACATCGGCTCAATTTGCGAGCCGGTTAACATGCCTTTATAAACAAAAGTACGATATGACAGTGAAGGAATGTAGAACAAGATTTGTTCTGACATGTCTGAACCCCAGACTTCATTCTCTACACGTTTGCGAATAACATAAAGTTTGCGATCAAACGCTGCGGAATCTATTTCGCTGTTTTTTCCAATAAAAATTTGTTTGAAGCTAGGCTCACCTGCTTTTGCTGTTGGGCCGATCAAAGAATCATCAGTAGGTACTTCACGCCAACCCAATAGGCTTTGGCCTTCTTCTTCAATGATTCTTGCAAAAATATCCTGACATTGTTTTGATTGTTCTGGATCGTTTGGCAAGAAAACCATACCTGCGCCATAGCTATCGGTTTCCGGTAAATCAATATTGATATCTGCGCAGACTCGTTTGAAAAATTTATGCGGCTTTTGGATCAGAATACCAACGCCGTCACCCGTGTTTTCTTCACAACCACACGCACCGCGATGTATTAAGTTTCTTAAAACAGTTAATGCATCATCAATAATCTTATGGGACTTTTGTCCTTTCATGTGCGCAACAAAACCGAGGCCACAGGCATCATGTTCTGTTGATGGATCGTATAAACCTCGTTGTTCTGAAGTCTGCTTCATGGTGATATCACTCTTTAAAATATTAATTTTCTGAATTAATAAATCATGATCTTGCATCTTTACAGATCACAACTTATTTCGCCGGGATAGGAGGTCAGGGAGTTATTCCTGGGAAATCCTGATTACCGCTTATTATTGTTTTATACCCGTCCGCAGCCATATGCCTAGCGAAAAGGGTGTGAGATTATAATAAACAGGACTATTTATGTCACGGTGCAACATAAATTTATAGCAAAATAGATGATAAAAGCTATTTTTGAATTTTATCGTATTTTTAAAGATTTTAGCGTATTTTATATGACATTTAAAAGAACTTTAGCCGCTCGGCTAAGATGAAAGTAATTCTTCTAGGTTATTTCAGCAAGTCTTTTATGCTTTGCACGGTTCTGGGCCAAGGCGCCATTAGTTTTGCCTTGGTTGGTAAGGTGTCTATCGCAGCAACAGCCTGATCACGATTCTCATATAAACCATAGACTAAAACATACCATTCCTTTCCCTTATTACTGGCTGTAAATGAGATAATTTTATCTTGATTGTTTTTAAATGCTTTTAGGTAAACATCGATCGTTTCTTGTTCATAAGCACCGATCAATTGTAAAACATACTTTTTAGAGTCCTGCTTTTTCAGCCAATTAATATCTTTAATAACAGGTTCTGCTTTTGTCTCTGGTTTAGGAGCTGGCTTTGGCGGCAGTTTCTTTTCAACTATCGGTTCAGTTTCGGCTCTTACTGCAGCAATAGCTTCTGGTTTAGCTTCCGGAATACTTGCCACAATGGCCTCAATATTTTCTGTATTATTAATAATCGGTGCAGCGCCTTCGATAGCATTTTCATCATCTGGTTTTTGTTCGATCACTTCTTCTGCTATTTTTTGCTTCGCGGTTTCAGTATCTTCATTCTGCGCGACCAAATTGCCTTGCTCGTTATAAACACTGACACCCGGTTTGTCTTTTAAATCATTCGCAATTTCAGGAATAACAGACGGTGATAATTCTTCGACTGTAATGGGTTCCGGTTCCAATTCTTTCGGTACTTCTATTTCAACAACATCATCCGCTTTTACAACTTGTTCTTGTTGGTTCGGAAGTTTTAATTTAATCGTTTGTTTAACTTCCTGTTGTTCTGTTTCTTGTAATAACGTTGCTATGCCTATTGAAAGCAGCATTAGCAAAGCACCAACAGAAATAATTAATTTATTTCTTAACAAGATTCCTTTTATGTCTATTGATCTTTTTTCTTTGACTACTTCTGGTTTAGCTTTTTCTTTTGCCGGATCATCTAAGTATTGTTCGCATAGTGCATTAATTCGTCCCGGTAAGCCATGTGATATACGGTGGATCTGTTTTACTGTTTTTTCATCAAATATTTCTACGGCGGGATTATCTGATGAATAATTATGCCGTATGAACTGCTCGGTTTGCTTTTCGGACAAAGCAGGCATTTCAATGATATGAAAGGTATCGGATTCTTCAGTATCAATACCTGATTCTTTTAACCTATCTAAAAAGGATGGCTCGCCAAACAGACAAACATGAAGAGCTGAGTTTTCATTTGATACTTTTATTATTTCAAATAATTGCGTAATTAATTCATCGGTTAATAAATCGATGTTATCAACTAATAAAGCCGGAATTTGTTGTTTATTCTGTGTTCTCGCTAACCAATCATCTAAGTCTGCTTGGCTGTATTGTGATTGTTGTAACTCATCGTTACTTTCACCATTAATAATGGCTTTATAGATATCATTTGAACTTGTTACCGCGCTAACCGTTAAACTTCTGAGAATTAAATTAGATTCATTTTGATCTGACAGTTGTTTAAAAAGCGTCGTTTTACCTGAGTCGAGTTCACCTTTAACAACGACGAGTTTATTGCTGTATTCAAGCAGGTGCAGAATCAGTTCATTACGATGTGTTAATTCCGGCGTAATAAATATGCTTTGTTGATTTTGCTCAGTCATCAGTATATTTATATTCGGTAATTAATTTCTTAATACTTTAATTTGCGCTTATTCGTTCGAATTCAGAAAATGCAAACCTGTCTGTCATACCGGCTATATAATCTGCGATTAATCTTGCCTTTACATTTTCATCATTATTTTCTTTGTTACATTCAAGCTTAGTTTGTAACTCAGGCGTTAGTAATTTTAAGTCATTCATATAAGCATTAAAAAGGTATTCCACTGTTTCTTTCGCATTTTCTGCCATGCTATCTACTTTTTCATGCCGGTATAAATTATCCATTAAAAACTTCTTCAGGTTTTTATGAATCGTTTCTGTTTCTTTGCTCAAGCTAATTAAGGACTTGCCACAAGTTCGAACATCATCAATATTTTTTGGATTAACACTTTCAATTAACCCTTTACTGGTTTCAATAAGATCACTGACAACAGCATTGATCATTCGCCTGATAATTTCATGACGTAATTGACTTTGTTCTAAATCTTGCCATCTTTTTAGGACGTTTTCATACTGAATATTAACTATTTCACACTGCCGCAATGTTTCTATATCTAATAAACCTGCACGCAGCCCATCATCAATATCATGGTTATTGTATGCGATTTCATCGGCAATATTAGCGATCTGCGCTTCTAGCCCTGGCTTTTCATTTTTTAAGAATCGTTGCCCAACTTCGCCTAGTGTTCGTGCATTGTTCCTTGAACAATGTTTTAAAATACCTTCTCTGGCTTCAAAGGTGAGATTTAAGCCAGGAAATATAGCGTAACGTTTCTCCAGTATGTCAACGATCCTTAACGATTGTAAGTTATGTTCAAAGCCACCGTATTCTTTCATGCAGGCATTTAACGCATCTTGCCCAGCATGTCCAAACGGCGTATGGCCAAGATCATGCGCCAGACAAATTGCTTCGGTTAAGTCTTCATTTACATTTAATGCGCGCGCAATAGTTCGGCCAATTTGCGCGACTTCTATTGAATGGGTAAGGCGAGTTCTAAACATATCACCTTCATGGTTAACAAAGACTTGTGTTTTATATTCGAGCCTGCGGAAAGCCGATGAATGAATAATACGATCTCTGTCACGTTGGTACTCATTGCGATATGCAGAACCATCATCCTGATGTATCCGGCCTCTTGATTGTTCCGAGTGGGCAGCGTAAATCGCTAACTCATTATTCACTATCGACCTCTCAATTAAGAAAGTGATTAATTGTTTCCTTTAAAGCTTCTTCTGTATAGTCAGATGTAATAATGGCTTCGCCGATATCACTTAATAAGATTAAATAAAGCACACCATCTCGAGATTTTTTATCAACCTTCATGTTCTCAAACATCTGATCGGCTTTTACATTTTCATGAATACTAGTCGGTAAATTTGTTCGCTCTAGAATAGAACGAATACTATTTACCTTATCTTCTTCCAATAAGCCTAGCCTTCTTGATAAATCTGCCGCCATTAACATACCGCAGCCAACAGCTTCTCCGTGTAACCATTCTTTATAATTTAATGCTGTTTCGATAGCATGACCAAAAGTATGGCCCAAATTTAAAATAGCGCGTATGCCAGATTCCTTTTCATCTTCGGCGACGACTTCGGCTTTATTGATACAAGAACGTTCTATGCAATATTCCATTGCATCATTATCACGCTGCATAATTAACTCAATATTATCTTCAAGCCAACTATAAAACACTTTGTTTCTAATAATGCCGTACTTAATGACTTCAGCAAGACCAGCCGAAAACTCTCTATCAGGCAAAGTTGATAATGTATCTGTATCAGCGATAACCGCAACCGGCTGATGAAATGCACCAATCATATTTTTACCCAAGGCATGATTTACCGCTGTCTTACCACCGACAGAGGAGTCTACTTGCGCTAATAAAGTCGTCGGGATTTGAATGAACTTCACACCTCTTTGATAACAGGCTGCGACAAAACCGGTTAAATCACCTATGACGCCGCCGCCTAATGCTATCAATAAACAAGTACGGCTGAATTTCTTTTCCATCAATCGGCTGATGACTTCATTGAAGCTATCTAGTGACTTATATGTCTCTCCATCAGGCAAAATTAACGTTTCATAATTTACATCTGCTAAAACTTTCTCTATAGAGTGTAAATACAAAGGAGCAATCGTCTCATTAGTGATAATCAATACTTGCTTGCTAGTAATATGCTTGGAAATAAGTTCATTGTTTGATAACAATGAATTGCCTATATAGATTGGATAACTACGTTCAGCTAAATCAACTTTTATTGTTTTCATTTTGCCTAATAAAATCTACTATTTTTTGTGTTATTTGTTTAATTGACTGCTCTTGAGTTTCGATAACTTCATTAGCTAATGAAAGGTATATTGGTTCTCTTTCTTTAAGAATGCTTTTGATTTTATTTAATCGATCATCAGTTTGCAGAAGCGGGCGACGTTTATCATTCGCTACTCTTTTATATAATTTTTCTGCTGTTGATTTTAGATAAATAATGATTCCATTATTTGATAATAACTTTCTATTTCCCTCATCTAAAACAGCCCCGCCACCTGTTGATAATACTATATTTTTATTTGACACCAATTCTTCAAGCACTTGAGATTCTCGCTTGCGAAAACCCTTCTCTCCTTCAATCTCAAAAATTAAAGGAATATCAACGCCAGTGTGTCTTTCAATTTCATAGTCGGAATCATAAAAACCTTTAGACAATCGTTTCGCTAATTGTCTACCAATAGTTGTTTTACCAGCGCCCATCGGGCCAATTAATATTATGTTTTTTTTATCATTCACAGGCTAATGTTACTTATTAATCTGCAAATAAAACAGGGCTAGTCAGTAATAAAATATTCGGAACACTAAAAAAGGGGTGCACCTTATAGGCACACCCCTTAAGTTTAAAGCGTATTTTATTATTATTAGATGGTAAGACTATCTTTCAAAATCTTCGGCGTAATGAATATTAGCAGTTCGCTTTTACTACTATCGATATCAGTCCTTTTGAATAGAAAACCTACATAAGGTAAGTCGCCGAAGAATGGCGTTCTATCGACAGATTTTCTATCCGTTGAAGTATAGACACCACCAAGAACAACGGTTTCCCCATTATCAACCAGAACTTGGGTTGTCACGCTTCGGGTATTAATAGCAGGCACACCGTTAACACTGGTACCACTTAACGAATCCTGGCTCACCTGTAGATCCATAATAATACTATCTTCAGGTGTTATCTGCGGTGTTACTGTCAAAGCAAGTACCGCATCCTGAAATGATGTACTCGTTGCACCACTGGATGATGCTTCCTGAAAAGGTATTTGTACACCAGATTCAATCGTAGCTTCATTTTGATTTGAAGTAATCACTCGTGGGCTCGCAATATCTTCACCACGTCCTTCTGCAATTAAAGCTGATAATTCAAGTTGCAATAAGTATGAGCCTACTTTGCCAATGGCTAGAGCTAAACCTGATGCATCCCCGGGAATCGCAGGTAAATCAACAATCAGGTTTTCATTAGTACCATCATTAAAGGCAGTTAGCGCTGGTGGAGTTAAGCTACCAGCCTGAGTACCGCCAATTAGCACTCCCGGTGATTCAGAACTAGTAGCAGTACCACCTGCTGCATCACGAGTAAAATTAGCATTATTACCTAATTTAGTACTTTTACTGTAACCAAATCGAACACCAATATCTTTTGCAAAAGACTCATCCGCATTGACAATACGCGACTCGATTAATACTTGTCTTATAGGTACATCAAGCTCTTCTATTAGTTCTCTAACTGCTTCGAGACTAGCTGACACATCCTGTATGATTAAGGTATTTGTTCGAGCATCTATCGAAACATTACCACGTTCAGACAATAAATTATTTTCTTCCGCTTGAATTAAAGCCATTAAATCGGCCGCATTAGCATAGTTAATAGGAACAAACTCTGTACGTAACGGCGCTAACTCTTCAACCTGACGGTTTGCTTCTAGCTCGAGTCTTTCACGAGCTGCAAGCTCTTCTGAAGGCGCAACCATTATGACATTGCCACTTTGGCGCATGCCTAGACCACGTGATCTTAAAATAATATCCAAAGCCTGATCCCAAGGGACATTCTTTAAACGTAAAGTAACATTACCACTCACCGCATCACTGGTTACCATGTTTAAGCCGGTAAAGTCAGCAATCAACTGTAAAATCGCTCTAACTTCAATATTCTGAAAATTAAGAGAAAGACGTTCGCCTGTAAAACCAAATTTATCTTTATTTTGTTCTTCTTTTTCTTCAGCAGTAAGAGGCTTGAATTCAATAATGTACTTATCTTCAGACTGATAAGCTAAATGATCATAATCTTCGGTCACAGCACTGATTGCCATTTTGATATTGCTACCATTTGGCATTGTGTCAATTTCTTTTACCGGTGTAGCAAAATCTATTACGTCTAATTTTCTGTCAAGCTTCGAAGGTAATTGTGCATCAATAAAATTAACAACTACTTTCCCGCCTTCAAATCCCATATCTATAGGTATATTAGAATCAGATAGTTTTACGATGACTCTCCCTTCACCATTTTCACCGCGTCGAAAATCAATATCTTCAATGCTACTTGTTGAAGATAGAACAGAGGAAGATTCAGATTGAGAAGCAGAAGCTACAACAGCAGAATCGCCCCCTAGATTTAAAGTGACTATATTTGCATCTACATTCATTGTGTAGGAAACAGAGCTTGTTAAGTTAACCACCACTCTGGTTCGACCAGCAGCCTCTACAGCACTTAAACTATTGGCAACCCCGATACCAATCGTTTGTGTTTTTTCAGACAGGTTTAAAGTAGTATTCGGAAAATCGACTGCAATCCTAGCTGGGTTATCAATAGTGAAATTCAATGGTTCTGACGACAAAGCTTCTGATAACGTTAGTTTTATTTGCACTCGTTCTCCTGGGAGAGACGCAAAACTAACATCATCCAACGAAATAGCATGAGCAACACCGGCTGATAAGCTTAGCCAAGTCAATAAAAATATATGTAATAAATTTTTTAATGTTTTCATGGTCTCATAACCTTTGAAATTTAGTTTAAATCTTAAATTGGTAAACATGCTTTTAAAACTCTCCGTAACTGGCACATTACTCTTCTAAAAGAGCTAGTGCTGCCTCTCGTTCTTCCCAACGGCCGTTGCCATCTTGCACAATCTCTCTTAGATCAATCCTGTCTTCATAAATATTAATTATTTTCCCAATATTAGTTCCGATATAGTTTCCTACTGAAACCCTATGCACTACACCATCAGGATCTAAAACAATTGCCCAGTTATTATTTTCGTTATCAATAGTTCCAACCATTCTAAGACTATCAAGCTCAAATCTTTCAAGTTCTTCACGATTACGGTTTTTAATTTCACGCTCCATTTCTTCAGTTAAGCCATCATCAACTATTGCGTCATCTGTTATTTCTGGTTTACTGACAACATAGAACAACTTAAAAGGATTAGGCGCATTTTCAAGACCCGATTTATACGCATAAGCTTCATATGGCTTTATCTCAGGCAAAGGCTCAATGCGACCACCCGGCCTTGCCATGATCTCATCAACTTTATTTTGCAGATCACTAATATCTGTCGAAACACATGCGGACAAAAAACCAAATAACAAAAAAGTTAAGGCTACTTTAATCGGTTTTATTACTTTTAAAGAGCTCATATTAATTCTCTTCTTCTAATGCGCGATATGTTTTAGCAACAGCAGTCATTTGCAATTTAGGGGTTTCACCACCACCCTCCATAGGCGTTATATTTATATTGTGTGTAGTAACAATCCTCGGAAGCGCCGCAACACCACTAACAAATTCACCAATTTGATGATAATTGCCAACCACAGAAATATTTATTGGTAACTCTGCATAGAACTCCTTCGGCGCCTCTCCACCCGGTTGAAATAATTTAAATTCCAAACCTGATGCTAAACCTGTTTGAGATATATCTATTAATAAGCCAGCCACTTCTGTTTTATTAGGCAACTGTTTAACCATATCACCAAAAGACTGTTCCATTTCTTTCATCTGTTCCTTTAATGCATTCAGGTTAGCCGCTTTTTTCTGTCTTGCATCTAATATATCAATTTGATCTTGTTCTTTCTTTTCTAAACCTGCTAGTGTTTCTTGCTGTGTAGTAATATCAAACTTCCACCCAGCAAATAAAATTGCCACAAAAACAATGACGAAAACGATTGCTTGAATTGGCACTGGCCATAAACCTGGATTGTTAGGATCTAGATTATTTATGTCATCGACTATACTCATGAATCATTTTCCTCAGCTTTTGGTATCACCTGTACAAAACTTAGAGTAAAGCTGTTTACAGGTTTGTCTCCAGCAGCATTAGATTCTTTAATTACCTTTAGATTAGGTTTTGCTAACCAATCAGAAGCCTCAAGTTTTCTCATAAAAGATGAAACCCTCGCATTTGATTGAGCAAGGCCATTGACACTTATACCTGTCCCTTTTTGAGAAATGCTAGTTATACTCATACCTTCAGGCAAACTTTCAATTAACTCATCAAAAAACCTGACAATAAGCGGCCGATTACCCTGTAATTGCTCAATTGCTCGCATACGAGACAATAGTCTTTCTTTTTCTTTCTCTAACTCTTTTATCTCTTTAATTTTTTTATCAACAACGGCAATATTTTCTTCTACGAGGGCAATGCGCGAATTTTCTACATCAATTAACTGCACATAATAAAAATGCACAGCACCCCAGACCACAGCACCCAAAACCGCAACTATACCAAGCTTAACAATAAACTGTTGCTGTAATTCTTTGCGTCTTTCTTCTCGCCATGGAAGTAAATTAATTCTTGACATTAACTCTCTCCCCTTAGAGCAAGACCACAAGCTATCATCATAGCCGGTGCATCGTTAGTGAGATTTTTTGTCGATATTTTTGAAGCGACAGCCATATTGGCGAAAGGATTAGCAACTATAGTTTTTACACCAAGTCTTTCTTCAACTATCTCGCCAATCCCAGGAATCGAAGAACATCCGCCAGCAAGAATAAGGGCATCTAAATCACTTATTTCACTTGATGCATAAAAAAACTGAAGCGCTCGACCTATTTGTGAGGCCATATTTTCTTTAAAAGGTTCTAGTACTTCTGGTTCATAGTTGTCCGGCAAGCCGCCTTGCCGTTTAGCTAATCCCGCTTCTTCATATGACAAACCATATCGACGCTGAATATCTTCAGTTAATTGTGACCCACCAAAAGTCTCCTCACGCGAATATATAGTTCTCATATTTTCCAAGACACTAAATGTCGTAACCGAAGAACCAACGTCTGCCACAGCTATAGCATTCTTAGAAGTTTCCTCGGGAAATTCTTTGCTCATTAAATCTATGGTGTTTTCGATAGCGAAAGCTTCAATATCAACAACTTTCGCAGTTAAACCGGCCAGTTCAGCACAAGCGACAACATTATCAACAATCTCAGAACGCGAAGCAGCCAGTAATACGTCAACTCTATCAGCGCCTTCATCTGATTCACCTGCCACTTCAAAGTCCATAGCGACTTCTTCAAGCGGGAAAGGAATATACTGATCAGCTTCAATTTGGATCTGGCTTTCCATTTCATCGTCTGAAAGACCTGCTGGCATACTAATCATTTTTGTAATAACAGATGAACCTGCTACACATAAAGCAGCACTCTTGGTCTTTGTGCCGGCCTTCTTGACAGCTTTTGCTATTGCCTCGCCGACCGCTTCAATATCGTTTATAGTCTTATCTGTAACAGAATTTTGAGGAAGCGGCTCTACTGAGTAACTTTCTACACGAAACTTACTGCCACTACGGCTTAGTTCAAGCAACTTTATTGCAGTTGCACTGATATCAATACCTAATATAGGAGCTGACTTTTTCTTAAACGAAAACACTATTTTTTCCTTTTGAAGTCATTAGTTATGCGCCATATGTATAAAGAACATTAACTTGATGTGGCTACTATAGCCAAGGGAAAATTAAAAAACAATCGGTTTTTAGAGTTTTTTAACGTAATGCCTTAAGTTTTACAATTTTGTTAAAAAATAGAACATATAGAGTAATTGGGATACCATTAACACAAGATGTTGCGTTTTTTCTTTAATTTTCTCCTGTCGATCATGGTTTTGGGCATTATTACTATAGTAATTGTGTCCTGGTATGTGGTGCCTGGTCTGCCTGATATCAACACATTGAAAGATGTCAAAATGCAGGTGCCACTCCGTGTCTACAGTTCTGATTTATCTCTTGTTGCTGAATTTGGCGAGAAACGCCGTACTCCGGTTAACATAGAAGATGTTCAACCTAAATTAATACAAGCGTTTTTATCTGCTGAAGACGACCGGTTTTATGTGCATCCCGGTGTCGATTGGCAAGGAATCGCAAGGGCTGCTTATTCATTAGTAAAAACCGGTTCTAAAAAACAAGGTGGCAGCACCATTACCATGCAAGTTGCCAGAAACTTTTTTCTAAGTCGTGAGAAAACCTATTTAAGAAAACTAAATGAAATTTTCCTATCTTTTAAAATAGAACGTGAACTGACTAAAGATGAAATACTGGAACTTTATCTTAATAAAATTTATTTAGGCCAACGCGCTTATGGTGTTGCTGCAGCAGCACAAGTTTATTATGGAACAGATATTAATTCTTTAAATCTTGCTCAAGTCGCGATGATCGCAGGCTTACCTAAAGCACCTTCCACAACTAATCCAATCAGTAACGCTGAAAAAGCTTTAATACGCAGGAATTATGTTTTAAATCGCATGTTAACTCTTTCATATATAACTCAAGAAGAGTTCAACGAGGCTTCAGCCGCGCCTATCTCTGCTTCCTTACATACAACACCAATCGATCTTGAAGCACCTTATATTGCAGAAATGGTCAGAAGTGAATTGATCGAGAAACAAGGTGAGCTTATTTACAACACCGGATTAATAGTTACCACAACAATAAAAGATAAAAACCAGAATGCTGCGAATCAGGCCTTGAGAAATGCATTACTCGCCTATGACAAGCGACATGGTTATCGCGGCGCTGAACATCATGTAGAAGATATAGAAAACAAAACTGACGAAGAACTTGCTGCACTGTTGGAAACGTTTCCTACTCTGGGCAATCTTTACCCGGCAATAGTTAGTCATGTCGATGAAAAATATATTACTGCAAAAGTGTCCGGCATAGGACAAATTGACGTTAACTGGGAAGGCCTTGAATGGGCAAGCAAATACATTAGCGAAAACAGAAAAGGTGCCAAACCAAAATCTGCAACGAAAATTGTTAAAGTCGGTGACATCATAAGATTAATTGAAACTGAAGATGGAGAATGGGCGCTTTCTCAATTACCCGAGGTCGAGGGCAGCCTGATATCCCTGTCACCAGATGACGGTTCTATATTAGCTTTAGTAGGTGGCTTTGATTTTTATAAAAATAAATTTAATCGCATTACTCAGGCAAGAAGACAACCAGGCTCTGGTTTCAAACCCTTAATATATTCTGCTGGTATAGAAGCGGGTAAAACAGCGGCAACCTTAATCAATGATGCGCCTATCGTATTCGATGATCCCGGCGTCGAAGATGAATGGCGCCCTCAAAACTATAGCCATAAAAGTTACGGTCCTACTCGGATACGCGTTGCACTAACTCATTCAAGAAATCTGGTATCTATCAGATTATTGCATTCGATAGGTATTCCCTTTGCGCTTGAACATATAAAAAACTTTGGTTTTGATATTGATCAACTTCCACAAAACTTATCGCTGTCACTTGGCAGCGCAGAAATAACAGCATGGCAATTGGCAAAGGCATACAGTGTTTTTGCAAACGGAGGATATTTAATCGACCCTTATTTCATCAATGAGGTGAAAACTTATGGCGATGAAATAACATTTCAAGCAACACCTTTAACTGTTTGTCATGATTGCTCAGAAGAGGCAGCCGAAGATTTAATAGCTGAGGAAAATGAAACAGAAGACGAGTTTGAAACAACGAACCCAATACTTGAAGAAGCAGAAGAGATAATTGAGGAAACAAAATCATTCAATGCGCCTCGTGTGTTGAGCGCACAAAATGCCTGGATAATGAATTCGATGTTAAGAGATGTTATAAAACTTGGGACAGGCAGACGTGCCTTACAATTAAACCGGACTGATCTTGCCGGGAAAACAGGCACGACAAACGATCAACATGATGCCTGGTTTTCCGGTTTTAATTCAAAAGTCGTCACAATAAGCTGGGTAGGGTTTGATAAGTTTCAGCCTTTGGGCAGCAGAGAAACCGGGGGGCGCGCTGCATTACCGATGTGGATTGATTATATGAAAGTTGCATTAGAAGGCATGCCTGAATCTATAATGAAACAACCTGAAGGTCTTGTTAATGTGCGTATAAACCCTGATACAAGTGAACTTGCTAACGCAAATGATCCGAATGCAAAATTTGAAGTATTCAGAATAGAAAAAGCACCAAAAGCAAAAACTGAAACAAAACAGGCTGATGTCTTTCTACAAGAATCAGAACCCAGTTCTATTCCTAGTCTATTTTAGCGACCTATTCTGTTTATCTGCTTACACCTTCAGATAAAAACTCATTATCATTTACAAGTATAAATGACGACAAATAACTGCATTCTACGCGTTGCTATAGCAACGCCTCTTCGACAACTGTTCGACTATTTACCCACAAGCTCAGACAAAATAGAAAAGCTCCAGCCTGGAATGCGAGTATCCGTTTCTTTTGGTCGGCGCAAAGATGTTGTTGGTATTATTGTAGCAATAACCGATCAAAGTGATTTTCCACAACATAAATTAAAAAAAATTAACCATGTTATTGATAAAGAGCCGATCTTTAAAAATAAACATTTAAATTTTCTTATCTGGACAAGCCACTATTATCATTATCCGATTGGCGAAGTAATTTTCAGCGCATTACCGACATGGTTGAAAAAAGATAATAAAATAGAATCGTTTCATGAAACGATATGGTGCTTAACAGAAAAAGGACGCGCCACTGATGCGAATACAATTAAAAAATCTGCAAATCAGGCACATATTCTTCATCACTTGCAACAAGATAAACATCCCATAAGTGAGTCTGAATTAAATAATGATTACCCAAGAGCAAAGCAGTCATTACTTGCGCTTGAAAAGAAGGAATTAGTTACAAAAGAACTAGCCGAAGCAAAAGAAAAAAAAATAAAAATTAATAAAAGTCCGTTTAACTTAAACAGTGCTCAAAAATCGGCGGTTAAAACTGTTGTAGATGCAAAAGACTTTGCTACCACGTTCTTACTAGATGGTTTAACGGGCAGTGGTAAGACTGAAGTTTATATGGCCATCATGGAACCAATTATAAAGCAGAACAAACAATGTTTAATGCTTCTACCTGAGATAGGTTTAACACCACAGCAAATACAGCGATTTAAAGATCGCTTTGAAGTCGATATGGCAATTCAACACTCTGGCTTAAGCGATACAGAACGGATGCAACATTGGCAAGATGCGAAATCAGGTAAGGCAAAAATAATTATAGGTACTCGTTCCGCAGTCTGGACACCACTTGCAAATCCTGGGCTTTACATTATTGATGAAGAACATGATCTTTCTTATAAACAACAGGATACTTTTCGATATTCAGCCAGAGACATGCTTATCATTAGATCTTCGCGTGACAAGGTTCCGGCTGTATTAGGCTCGGCAACGCCTTCATTGGAAACTTTGCATAATACAAATAAAGAACGCTATACACATTTAGTCTTGCCCGCCAGAGCAGGGACAGCGAAACCACCCAAACATCGCATACTCGATATCCGTGGAAAAAAAATGCACGGCCCTTTATCCCAATTACTGGTAGATGAAATCACTGAGCATTTAAAAAACAAAAATCAGATATTACTTTTCTTAAATCGGCGAGGTTATGCCGCACATTTATTTTGTCATCATTGTGGTTGGAAAGTTGAATGTGAACGTTGTGAATTACCTTTTACTTACCATAAGTCGAAAAACTTACTCGCTTGTCATCATTGTGATTCTCAAAAAAAGAATATTGAAAACTGCATAGAGTGCGGCGAAGCGTTACTACAATTAGGCCATGGCACAGAACGAATAGAAGAAGTACTGGCGGACTTATTTCCTAAAGCTAGAATTGCAAGAATTGATCGGGATACAACCCGAAAGAAAAACGCGATGAATGATCACCTTGAAAAAATAAACGCGGGTAAAGTCGATATTATGGTGGGCACACAAATGTTAGCAAAAGGCCATCACTTCCCGAACGTCACACTCACTGGCATTGTTGATGCAGATCGAGGCTTATTTTCAACAGACTTCAGAGCAAGCGAAAGACTTGCGCAACTTTTCATGCAAGTCAGTGGTCGAACAGGCAGAGGTTCAAAAGAAGGTACCGTTATTGTGCAAACCTACAATCCTGAACATCCCTTATTTAAACAGCTTATTGAGCACGGCTATAATTATTTTTCATCAGCGTTGCTACAGGAAAGAAAACTGTCTTCGTTACCGCCATACACGCACATGGCTTTCCTCAGAGCTGAAGCACATAATGCAAATGATGCGAAACAGTTTATTAATCAATCAATGAAAAAACTTAGCGCACTAACGAATAATGCTTTACAACTTTTTGGACCTATCCCGGCAATTATTGAAAAACGTAGTGGTCGATATCGCTATCAATTGATTATTCAGTCAACGAATAGAAAAACATTACACTCTCAGTTAGATAACTGGTTAAATGAGCTTGATAATATAAAGTTAGGTAAAAAAGTGCGTTGGTCTTTAGATATTGATCCACAGGATATGTCATAGGATACCTATAAAAATGCACTTTTTTCGCAATCTCTTCGTCAACGCCGTGCTCAATCCGTCATGTATTATTTATACACTCCGTCTTTGCTCGCGGCCTTTCCTCGATCTTATGTACAGGATGTACTGTATGTCGGTTTTGCAGGAGCAAAAACCGACCACAAAAAAATTACTATTTTTAAAGGCATCCTGACCATGAATAAATCAAATCCAACAATATTATTTATATTTTTGTTTTTTAGTTTTTCTGCGCACGCTTCTGATGGCGATTTTGAGGTAGGAATAAACCAAGATATTGACTATGTTGATGTCATTCATAACGGTGAACCTGTCAGAATTCAAAGGAACCAATCGAAATCGAACACGGTTAATCCAGTCTACGCAAAAACGTCAAGGCAGTGCCCACCTTTTTGTATTCAACCAAGTCAAATCGCCGATGGCGTAGAAACCATTGCAGAATTGGAAATGCTGGATTACCTGAAACGTGTTTCAAATGGCGATGATTCAGTCATTATCATCGATTCACGAACCAAGGACTGGGTTAAAAAAGGCACAATCCCGGGTTCAGTTAATATTCCGTGGACTTTACTAAAACCCGAAGCGGGTGCCGATCCTTTTCAAATAGCAGATATTCTGGAAACAAAGTTCGGTGCCATTAATATTGAAAACCTATGGGATTTCTCCAATGCCAAAACATTAGTGCTATTTTGTAATGGCATGTGGTGTGGGCAGTCTCCTTCAAATATTAAAACACTACTTCGTTTTGGCTATCCGCCGCAAAAACTGAAATGGTATCGCGGCGGCATGCAAAACTGGGAAAACCTGGGGCTCACCGTCGTTAAATAAAAGCAATGTCGCTTCTCCTTACCCAATAAAGCTACTAGAATGTGCCACTTTTTTTAAAATTAGTTAGCTAAAGGATAGTCGGTGAAGAAACAAATTCAGGAATTAATAGCTCAGTCATTAAAAAGTCTTGAGTTAGAACAAGCCAATATAACGGTAGAAAATAGCCGCGATGCATCACATGGTGACTTTGCGACGAACATCGCCATGGTCATGGCAAAAATAGCAAAAAAAAATCCACGCCAATTAGCTGAAGAAATCATCGATCATTTACCTGATTCTGACATCATAGAAAAAACAGAAATCGCCGGCCCCGGTTTTATTAATTTCTTTCTGAAAAAAAATACACACCAATCCATTATTGCGGACATTCTAAATAAGGGAGATAACTTTGGTGACTCAAATATTGGTAATAACACACCAACGTTAATTGAATTTGTTTCTGCAAACCCTACCGGGCCATTACATATCGGCCATGGTCGCGGAGCAGCATACGGTGCCGTAGTAGCTAATTTACTTAAGAAAGTCGGATACGCAGTAAGTTGTGAATATTACATTAACGATGCTGGCAGACAAATGGATATTTTAGCAGTAAGTATTTTATTACGATACTTACAACTGCATGATAAGAATGTCCCTTTCACTGATAATGCATATCAAGGTGATTACATAAATGATATCGCTTCAACTTTACATGAAAAATATAAAGATAAATTCATTATCCCTCTTGAAGAACTATTATCTTTATTCGAAGAAGAAGATGCTGAACTAAAAATTGATGGCCTTATAAAATTTAGCAAACATGAACTCGGAGAAGAAAATTACAGCCTTATTTTTGATGAAGGCCTGAGCACAATATTAAATACCATAAAGAACGATTTAATCGACTTTGGCGTTGAATTTGATAACTGGTTTTCTGAACGCTCTTTAGTAGACGAAAATATTGTTAATAAATGTATCGCTAAGCTGACTGAAAATGATTGGGTTTATGTTAAAGACGGCGCACAGTGGTTTCGCTCCAGTAAATTAGGCGATGAAAAAGATCGGGTTTTGGTTAGAGAAAATGGACAAGCCACCTATTTTGCATCGGACGTTGCTTATCATTTGAATAAAGTAGAACGTGGTTTTGAAAAAATCATCGATATCTGGGGTGCCGACCATCATGGTTACATCGCTAGAGTAAAAGCCTCAATGCAGGCAATGAATCTCTCACCGGATAAATTGGAAATCTTACTTGTTCAGTTTGCCACGCTATATCGTGGTAAAGAAAAACTGCAAATGTCGACGCGTTCAGGCGAGTTTATTACTTTACAAGAACTACAAGATGAGGTCGGCAAAGACGCTACACGCTTTTTCTACATTATGCGTAAAAGCGAACAACATCTGGATTTTGATATGGAGCTAGCAAAGTCACAGTCCAATGATAATCCGGTTTACTATATACAGTATGCGCATGCTCGTATTTGTAGTGTGTTTCGACAAATGCCGGAAAAAGGTTATAACTATGACCAACAGCAAGCGCTATCGGATTTATCAGTACTGACCGAATCACACGAGATAAAGTTACTGACTATACTTGCCAGATATCCTGAGGTAATAGAAAATGCTGCTCAAGCCTATGAACCGCATCAGCTTGTTTATTATTTGAAAGAGCTGGCTAATGATTTTCATAGTTATTACAACACGAGTCAGTTTTTAATTGATGATGACGCAACAAGAAATGCTCGACTTACGTTGATTAGCGCGACCAAGCAGGTCATTAAAAACGGGCTGTCTCTATTAGGCGTAAGTTCTCCAGAGGAAATGTAGTGCCGAGAGATTATAAAAACATGAAAAAGAAACCTTCTGCGCCGATTAAAACCCGGTTCAGCAATGTGTTTTCTTTTTTAACCGGTTTATCAATCGGTTTATTTGTTGCCGTTATTGTTTACTTCTATGAGCACAACGCCACCATCAAAAGTAACAACACTCTATTAGTACCAGAATCAGTAGCCGAAAAAGTAACAGACGTTAACGACGAAAGCATTGCCCAATTACCCGAACCGCAATTTGATTTTTACCAAATCCTACCAAACAAAGAAGTCCATATATCAGAATGGGAGTCTGTTGAAGAAGAGGTTGTTGCCGAAAATAATGACTCGCAACAACCCAGTATGTTTGTCTTGCAAGTTGGCTCATTCAAGGAATATCAATCTGCTGATGAAATTAAAGCTAAATTAGCATTAATGGGGGTGACGGCGGATATTCAGCGTGTTGTCATTAATGGTCAAGATGTTCGACATCGTGTTAGAGTCGGACCATATAAAAATACAAATAAATTACAACAAGCCAGAGATCGCTTACTAGCGAATGACCTCGATTTCATGCTACTAAAACTTAAAATGGAAGATATTTAAAAAATCAATTTATGTCAGCCACCCCAGAAAAAATTGGTAAGTATCGAATTATCGAAGAAGTTGGCAAAGGCAGCATGGGCACGGTCTATTCTGCACATGACCCATTCGCCGACAGGAAAGTCGCGATTAAGCTCGCGCACTCCCAATACTTAAATGAAAAAGAAACCGGCGAACGCTTTAAAAAGTTATTTT
>JBMZNW010000002.1:246-27276 GCA_049619915.1 Gammaproteobacteria bacterium | reverse complement strand
TGGCATCCCTAGGTATCAAATATGTTTATCAAGGTGAAAGAGATAAAGGCGCGAGATTAATGACGCTTATTGATGAACTCGGTATCCAAGCAAATGACGTTGCCTATACTGGCGATGATGTGATTGATTTACCAGCAATGACAAAAGTCGGCTTACCGATTGCTGTAGCTGATGCCAGACCTGAAGTTAAAGAACATGCTGATTGGGTTACGGAAGAACGCGGCGGCCAAGGCGCTGTAAGAGAAGTCTGCGAATTGATAATGAAAGCACAAGGCAAATTTGACGCTAAAATCAAAGCCTATCTTTCCTGAAGCTATCTGGACAGCGTTAAATGTTTACAGGCCGATGGAAGTTAGCATTAATACTGGTTGTTATTGCCGGGATTAGCTATTGGGCATTGGATAAATTAACTGAAGATGATCTGACGGAACTGAGTAAGCTTGCGCATTATCCCGACTATTATATGGAAAACTTTACAACCATAACAATGAACCAGGATGGCACGCCGAAAAACAGGCTCTATGCAAACTATATGGCACATTACCCTGATGACAATACATCGGAGTTACACCAACCGAAGCTGGAAATTTTTAGTGAAAACAAACAACCCATCAATGTCCGATCTGACCTAGGCTGGGTAACATCTAATAATGAAGTCATCTTATTAAAAGGAAATGTTTATTTATATCAAAATGATGATTATGGAAAATTAAAAACAGAACTATTAGCAGAAGACGCAAAAGTATTGGTTGCTGAAAAATACGCTGAAACAGATAATCCAACAACTTTGATTAACGGAAAATCAACAACGACTGCTGTAGGCATGCGCGCTTATTTGCAAGAACAACGACTGGAGTTTTTGAGTAATGTACGAACTACAATTGAATCGAGTACACCACCAAGTGAATAAACTATTTAAATACTTATTAAGCACAGTTTTTATATTGGCGATGAATAACGCCTATGCCTTGTCGACAGATAAGGAACAGGATATCGAAATTGAAGCTGACACAGCAGACATAGATGATTTAAATGGTATTACTATTTACCGCGGCGATGTTGTCGTTGTTCAAGGCAGTATCCGTATGACCGGGCACACTATGACAGTTCATTTCGATGACAATGGCGATATGGAGCTGGTCATCATGCAAGGCACGCCGGCTACATACCGACAATTACCAGATAATAGTAAAAACTATGATGAGGCCGAAGCATTACAAATGGAGTATTATGCTTTAAAGGATTACGTTATCCTGAAAGAAAAAGCATTGGTGACAAAACCCGATGGCTCAACATTGAGCGGTAAACGTATAGACTACGACACGGTATTAAGTAAAGTTATTGCAAAAGGCTCGGGCACAACAGCAAAAGGTGATAAAGGCAAAACCGGCAAGACAAAAGACGGCCGAGTTAAGATAACTATTAAAAAGAAAAAACAAGAATAAAGTTCAGACAAGAACTATAATTTTTAAAGGACAATTTTGTAAAAACATTAATTAGTGAACATCACTAATTTATTTTCTAATACATTGCATGAGTATTTTATCAGTACGCCATTTATCCAAAAGCTATCGCTCTAGAAAGGTAGTCTCGGATGTTAGCCTGACTGTTCAAAGTGGCGAAACTATTGGTCTACTTGGTGCCAATGGTGCCGGTAAGACAACCAGCTTTTATATGATAGTCGGCCTGGTGCCTTCCGATAATGGCACAATCCATCTCGACAATCGTGAAATCAGCCGCTTATCTATGGATGAGCGTTCTCATCTCGGCCTCGGTTATCTACCTCAAGAAGCATCCGTGTTCAGAAAATTGACGGTTGAAGAAAATATCATGGCGATTCTTGAAACACGTTTGCCCGATAATCCGGAAAAAGCCAAACAACGGCTGGAATTATTGATGCAAGAGTTCCACATCACCCATCTCAGAGATAATTTAGGCATGAGCTTATCGGGAGGTGAACGGCGCAGACTGGAAATTGCCAGAGCACTGGCCTCAGAACCACGTTTTTTGTTGTTAGATGAACCATTTGCGGGCATAGATCCTATATCAATCAATGATATACAGCGGCTGATCCACCGTCTTTGTGATCACGGAATCGGCATATTAATTACTGATCATAACGTCCGCGAAACATTGGGAATCTGTGATCGCGCCTATGTTGTGCATGATGGCAAGATTCTTGCGGAGGGAACAACAGAACAAATATTAAATAACGAACAAGTCAGGGAAGTTTACTTGGGAGATGAATTTTCACTGTGATTATTTAGTTTTTTTGGCGTTGCAACAAAAAACGAAATTTTAAGTTACACTTATTAATATGAAAGCTTCATTACAATTAAAATTAGGCCAAAGCCTAACAATGACACCCCAATTGCAGCAAGCAATTCGGTTGTTGCAATTATCCAGCATGGAATTACAAACAGAAATTCAAGATGCACTTGAATCGAACATGATGCTGGAAGTAGATGAAGGTGCAGCAGCTTCTGAAGACAGCAGTGCAATAAAAAATGAAGAAGTAAAAGATAAAAAGGAAAGCGAAGATCAACCCGATCAAACTCCTGAGATGAACCAGGAAACCTTGCCAGACGAATTACCTGTTGATAGCGGCTGGGAAGATGTATTTGATAATACCGGTAGTTACACAAAAGCCAGTTCTGAAAATACCTATGATGGTTTTGAAAATCAGGACAGCAGCGAAAAAAGCTTGCATGAACACCTACTATGGCAACTTAATTTAACGCCCACATCGGATGCCGACAAAGTTATTGCGATGGCGATCATAGACTCGCTTGATGATGACGGTTATTTAACCGAGTCGTTAGAAGAGATTCTTGCTGCGATAGATGACAATGACTTGGAAGAAGAAGAGGTTGGTGTAGAAGAAGTTGAAGCTGTACTAAGAATGATTCAGGCAATGGATCCGGTAGGTGTTGGCTCAAGAGATATTAAAGAATGCTTAACGCTACAGTTGAATCAATGTGATGTTGATGTACATCGTTTAGATGAAGCAAAAAAACTGGTACAAAACTATCTTGATCTGCTTGCCAGCCATGACTACAACCAGCTCATGCGTAAAATGAAACTGGATAAGGCAGAACTCACAGAAGTTGTTGCTTTAATTCAATCAATGAACCCGCGACCCGGCAACACGGTTAGCGAAGCGCATACTGAATACGTTGTTCCAGATGTTTACGTTAAAAAAGAAAAAGGCATGTGGAAGGTGGACTTGAATACCGACTCTATTCCTAATCTGAAAATAAACTCCGTTTATGCAAACATGATCCGTCGCGCTGATAATAGCGACGACAATAATTCATTGAAATCGCATTTACAGGAAGCACGCTGGTTTATTAAAAGCCTTCGTAGTCGAAGTGAAACATTGCTTCGCGTTGCAAGTTGTATTGTAGAAAGACAACGTGCATTTCTTGATTATGGTGAAGAAGCGATGAAGCCATTAGTGCTGCATGATGTTGCTGAAACATTAGGCATGCATGAATCAACTATTTCACGCGTGACAACACGAAAATATATGCATACCCCGCGTGGCATATTTGAATTAAAATATTTTTTCTCAAGTCATGTTAGCACTAGTTATGGCGGCGCTTGTTCATCAACAGCGATTCGAGCATTAATTAAAAAACTCATTAGCGCAGAAACACCAGATAAACCTTTAAGCGATAACAAAATTGCAGCCGTACTTGAAGAACAAGGGATTAATGTAGCAAGACGTACCGTAGCTAAGTACAGAGAAGCGATGGCGATACCGCCTTCGAATGAACGTAAAAGACTGGCTTAAATAATAATAACTATTTATAAGGAGACATTATGCAAATCGATGTAACCGGTAGACATGTTGATGTAACAGACTCATTAAAAGCCTATGTAGAAAACAAATTTCAAAAACTCGAAAGACACTTCGAACATATTAATAATACGCATGTCATATTAAGCGTAGAAAAAGAACGCCAAAAAGCAGAAGCAACAGTACACGTTAATCGTGGCAATCTGTTTGCTGATAACGAGCAAGAAGATATGTACGCTGCTATCGATGGCCTAATCGACAAACTGGATAGACAGTTAAAAAAACATAAAGAAAAATTAAAAGATCATCATAGAGGAGAAAGCGGTTTAAAAGATCAGAGCCTCGATTAAGCTCTTTTAGTTTTTTTACTGTCAGCAACAAAAGAATGAATATTTCAGATATTTTATCGCCTGAGTGCGTATTTTCTGACATGGACTGCCATAGTAAAAAGGATGCTTTGGACACACTGGCAAAAACCATTGCCAATTCCGATAACTCAATCTCGCAAACCGAAGTGTTTGATTGCCTTTTAGCCAGAGAACGCCTGGGCAGCACCGGACTTGGTAACGGTATCGCGATACCACATGGCAGATTAAAAAATGGAAAGAAAACACTGGCGGCATTTATTCAACTTGAATCAGCGATTGATTATGACGCTGTAGATAATGCGCCAGTTGATTTACTTTTTGCTCTAATTGTTCCGGAAGACTCAACGGAAGAACATTTACAAACGCTGGCTAAACTGGCTGAAATGTTTAGTAATACAAGCATTCTCGATAAACTTCGGCAATCCGACTCATCAACAGAAATGTATTCTATTCTGACAGGATAAACCTATGACCGGACTCTCTAACCAGTTAAGCGTAGAAGAACTATTTAATATTCATCGTGATAAGCTGGGGCTTGAGTGGATAGCAGGTCAAGCAGGAAAAAACAGAGTTATTGTCCGTGACGAAGAACAAGCTAGCTCAAGAACGTCGGGCAACCCTTCATTAGTCGGTCACCTTAATCTAATTCATCCTCATCAGATACAGATTATTGGTAAAGTCGAAATTAGCTACCTTGAGGGATTGAGGGATATTTCCATGCAGGATGCAATATCTCAATTATTTCAGAGCAAGCCTGTTTGTGTCATTGTCTCTGACGGCTGTGAAGTCTCAGACTTATTAAAGCAAAAAAGCGATGAGAATAATATTGCATTATTTTCATCGAAAAAAAATAGCAGCAAGTTAGGCGACACCCTGCATTACTTTTTAAGTAACCTCTTTGCCGATATGTTAACCATGCACGGTGTTTACATGGAAGTCATGGCTATCGGTGTTTTAATTACCGGGCCAAGCGGCATAGGAAAAAGCGAACTAGCTCTGGAATTAATCTCACGAGGCCATCGTTTAATCGCAGACGATGCACCACTGTTTTCCAGAATTACGCCTGATATTATTAATGGTACCTGTCCGAAAACTTTACAGGATTTTCTTGAAGTTCGAGGTCTGGGCATTATTAATGTACGCGAACTATTTGGCGACAGCGCTATAAAGCAAAACAAATATCTTAAGTTAATTGTTCAACTTGAACCGATGAGTAAAAAAGATCAATTAAGTCTGGATAGACTTGAAGGTACTTATATAACAAGAAGCATTCTTGATATAGATGTCCCACAGATAACATTACCTGTTGCGCCGGGTCGCAACTTATCTGTCATGTTGGAATGTGCGGCACGTAACCATATTTTACGTGATAGCGGTTATTATGCCCCTGAAGCTTTTGCCAAACGACAACAAAAAATGATAGACGAAGGCGAACAATGAATCAGGAGCGTCGCCTTATTGTTGTCAGCGGAATTTCTGGTGCAGGAAAAACAGTGGTATTAAATACACTGGAAGATCTTTCTTTCTATGCTATTGATAATTTACCCGTTAGTCTGCTTAATGAACTTATAGAACAATTTTCAGAAGAAAATAACACGCTGCCGAAACATATTGCCATTGGTATTGATGCACGTAACAGCCTTGAAGACTTTTCTTTTCTGCCAGAAACGATCAAAAAGCTGGAAGATAAAAATATTCGATCTGAATTAATTTTTATAGAAGCGAACGATGATGTTTTAACCAGACGTTTTAGTGAAACCAGAAGGAAGCATCCACTTTCGTCAGAAACCGTTTCATTAAGCGATGCCATTCAACAAGAAAGAGACATTATTGGCGCACTCGCAGAAGCATCAGACTTACGAATAGACACCAGCTATATGCAGCTTCACGAATTACGTAATATTGTTCGACAACGTATAGATCAACGCAAAGATACCAAGCTTTCTTTACAATTCATGTCTTTCGGCTTTAAGAATGGTTTACCCAAAGATGCAGACTTTGTTTTTGATTTACGCTGTTTGCCTAACCCTTACTGGAATAAAGACTTAAGAAAATATTCAGGAAAAGACCAACCCGTTATTGAGTTTTTATCGAAGCAAAATGACGCTATTGAGATGATGAATGATCTTGAGCAGTTTCTTAAACGCTGGATACCCAGTTTTGAAGCAGATAATCGAAGCTATTTAAGTATTGCGTTTGGCTGCACAGGCGGTCATCATCGTTCCGTATTTATTGTTGAACAACTTGCGAAAAAATTTAATGACTCAGAGAAACAAGTCATGATAAGGCATCGAGATTTATAATTATGAGTGTAGGAGTATTAATAATAACGCACGATGGCATAGGCAGCGCTTTACTCGAAGCAGTAAACCATATGATAGAAAACAAGCCACTGAAAGCGCGGTTTCTATCTGCCAGCCGTCAATGCGATCCTGATGAACTACTTAAAACGGCAAATGAATACTTTGATGCTGTTGATGATGGCGATGGCGTGCTGGTTTTAACCGATCTAATCGGATCTACGCCGAGTAATATTGCACACCGCCTGAACAGACATGATAAAGTGAATATCATTACTGGCATTAATTTGTCAATGTTAATCCGTATCTTTAATTATCCGCAACTGGGATTAAACGAATTAACAGAAAAAGCTTATAGCGGCGGCATTGATGGCATTACTATTTCTCAAGGTGAGAAAAAATGAACCAAAAAGAAATAACTATAATTAATAAGTTAGGGTTACATGCAAGAGCAGCGGCAAAATTTGTTAAGACCGCTTCGGCTTTTCCTTGTGAAATCACTGTTCATACTGGACATAAGGAGGTTAGCGGCAAAAGCATTATGGGCATCATGATGCTGGCCGCAGGCAAAGGCTCAACGATTGAGATAAAAACAGTCGGCCCGCAGGAAGATGCTGCGATGGCAGCACTTGAAGACCTAATCAACGACAGGTTTGGAGAGGGAGAGTGACGATCTCACTACAAGGTGTTAGTGTTTCTCGTGGCATCGCCATTGGCCATGTCCATATTATTCAACACGATCAGCTTGATGTGCGTGAATACAGTATTAGTAATTCACAACTTACCCGAGAACTTTCGCGCTTTAATGATGCTATCGCAAATGCTCGCCAGCAATTAAGAGCGATACGCGATCATATCCCGACTTCAACTTCCGTCGACATTGCGGCATTTATCGATACGCATTTATTAATGCTCGAAGATAATGCGTTAACAGAAGAACCGAAACGCATAATAAAAGAACGTTTATGTAATGCTGAATGGGCACTTAAGTTACAGCGTGATGCACTGGTTAATGTTTTCAATGAAATGGAAGACGCTTATTTAAGCACTCGTAAAGATGATGTCGATCATGTTGTTAATCGAATTCTGCGTATCTTGCTTAATGAAAAACCTTTGCTGCACGAAGTACCAGACGATCATTTAAAAAACAAAATTATTATTGCAGATGATTTAATGCCCGCTGATACCGTGTTAATGCAGCATTATGGTATTGCAGCATTTGCTACCGAGTTTGGCGGCCCGACTTCACATACGGCTATTCTTGCAAGAAGCCTAGGTATTCCCGCGATAATTGGCTTACATAATGCACAACGCATTATTAAAAATAACGACTTTGCCATTATTGATGGTGCTTCCGGCACCGTACTCATCAATCCAGATAAAAAAATACAGCTCTATTATGAGAAGAAACAAAGAGAAGTAAAACGTTACTACTCTTCTCTAAACAAACTAAAAAATGCGCCAACAAAATCAGCCGACAAGGTTCCTGTTGAATTAATGGCTAACATTGAGTTACCCAAAGATTTTGAGACGGTAAGAAATGTTGGCGCAAAAGGCGTTGGGTTATATCGAACTGAGTTCCTTTATATGAACCGCGATGCGCCTCCAGATGAAGAAGAGCACCTTGAGACTTATATCGCGGTACTTAAAGCTTTACGTGGTTTGCCTTTAACAATTCGCACACTTGATCTAGGCGCAGATAAACAAGTCGATGGTGCCGGCAAACAAACTGGCCCGGTAAAATCAAACCCGGCACTGGGGTTACGCGCTGTACGCCTTTGTTTAAAAGAACCTGAACTATTTAAACCACAATTACGCGCCATACTTAGAGCATCAGCCTTTGGCCCTGTGCGTATCATGATTCCCATGCTGACTAACACTCAGGAAATGCAACAGGTTCTGGTCACCATCGAAGAGCTAAAGAAAAGTCTTGATGCAGAAGGCATAGATTATGATCCGGATATTGAAGTCGGCGGCATGATCGAAGTACCGGCAGCAGCGATTTGTGCAGACATCTTTGCAAAGAACCTCGATTTTCTATCTATCGGCACAAACGATTTGATTCAATACACGATGGCAATCGATCGTGTAAATGATGAAGTAAACTATTTATATGACCCGCTACATCCTGCGGTGTTACGTTTAATCCAAACAACGATTAAAGCCGGACAAAAAGCAAACATCCCGGTTGCTATGTGTGGCGAGATGGCTGGCGAAATAGAACATACAAAGTTATTACTAGGCTTAGGACTAAGAGAGTTTAGTGTTCATCCGGCATCACTACTGGAAGTGAAAAAAATTATCAGCGAAACTGACATTAGTGAACTGACAAACTTAACAAAGAAAATATTAAATGCGGCGAGTGGTGCTGAAATAAAAATATTGTTACAAGAAGTTCAAGCGGAAACAGTATAACGATAATTGTATCGCTTATTTCTTTATCAATTTAGCTATACACTGAAAGCACTGTTAGACTCTCATTAATATTCGTGGGTATTAATGATGGACGAGACAACAACACAACAAGATTCAGAGCCAACAGCGATTGATTTATTACATCATGCACTGGATCAAAGTGATATTGATCTAGCCCGTGATGCCATCTCGGCTTTACACCCTTCAGAAATTGCCGATGTCATTGAAAGCCGGCCTGTTCGAGAACGTGACAATGTCTGGAACTTAGTTGATGCCGAACTTGAAGGCGACGTCCTTTCTCATCTGCAAGATACTGTTCGTACTGAATTTCTGGAAAACATGCATCCTGCTGAAGTTGCTGATGCAACGAAAGGCCTGGATGCGGATGATGCTGCTGACATCTTGCAGGATCTTCCGGAAGATGTTGCCGACACCGTTCTACTATCAATGGATGAACATCACAGGCAACGGCTTGAGTCTGTATTAACTTATCCAGAAGATACTGCCGGCGGCTTGATGAACATTGATGTTATCTCTGTTCGTGCCGATGTATCGCTCGATACCGTTGCAAGATACTTACGCTTACTCGGCGAAATACCGGAAAAAACAGATAATCTAATGGTAGTTGATCGTGATAATCATTACCTAGGTGTATTACCTTTAACCGAACTGTTAGTGAGAGGGCCGGAAACATTTGTTAAAGAATGGATGGAAGAAGAAGCTTATCTTTCCGCAGAAACACCCAATATAGAAGTAGCAAAACTATTTGAACAACGCGATCTTCTTTCTGCGGCGGTTGTCGATGAAGAAAACCGATTGCTTGGCCGTATCACCATTGATGACGTTGTTGATGTTATCCAAGAAGAAGCCGAACATGTTGTCCGAAGCATGGCCGGTCTCGGTAGTGATGATGATATGTTTGCACCTGTCGTCGCCAGTACAAAACGCCGCGCAGTCTGGCTTGGTATAAATTTAATTACTGCATTTCTCGCTGCCTGGGTTATCGGTCGTTTTGAAGACACCATACAAGAACTCGTAGCACTTGCTGTACTCATGCCCGTAGTAGCAGGCATGGGCGGCATAGCCGGCAGTCAAACCTTAACTATTGCTATACGCGGCATCGCATTAGGTCAAATTGTAAAAACTAATATTAAACCGCTAATCATTAAAGAGCTTACCGTAGGCATTCTCAATGGTTTACTCTGGGCCTGTGTCGTCGCGGGTATCGTTATCCTTTGGTTCGACAATCCCTTCCTCGGATTAATCATTGGTTTATCAATGATAATAAACCTGGTTATAGCCGCACTCGCAGGCGCATCAATACCCATGTTATTAAAACGTTATGGTATTGATCCAGCTATCGCAGGCGGGGTGATATTAACAACAGTAACCGATGTTGTTGGGTTTATGACGTTTTTAGGATTAGCGACGATCTTTCTTGTTTCTTAATAAAGATTTATTTATTGCTACTTTCTCTTTCATTAAGAATGTATTTTGCTAAAACGCGTTCGCTACGCATCACATAAAGAATAAATACTTTATTCTCAGTATAACGATAGAAAACCCGACAGGGCCCAACAATAACTTCTCTATATCTTGAACGAGAAAGTTCGGGAGGTTTTCTTCCAGAGCTTGGCGATTGTTTTAACAGCTCTACTCTCGAAAAAACATCTTTAACCAGTTTTTGAGCGGCGCTGAACTTATCTATAGCGATATATTCAGCAATGTCATTTAAATCAGATAATGCTGGCTCAGTCCAAACTATTTTAACCATTTACTCATTTTTTCTTTAGCTTGAGTATGGCTAACTGTCCGGCCTTCCAAAATAGCCGTTTCTCCACGGGCTATTCCTTCCAGTATCTCCATCCGGCTTTTCATCATTTCATAATCATCGACATCAAGAAGATACGCTGATGGCTGTCCATGCTCAGTAATAAGAACGGGTTCTTTAGATTTATGTAAGTCTGACAAGATTTTCGTTGCCTGACGCTTCAGAGTAGTGACTAATTCAACTTTCATAAAGTGATACTATTCTATCACTTTAATATTGGCAAGGGTTTTGAGATAGGTACGCTTTTGTTCCTTAAGTTCAACAAAAAAATTTTATATCACTACTCTTCTTTAAATTTGTTTCGCTTATAACAGCGAGTCACTTTCTCTTGCGTGCTCAAGAAAAAGTAACCAAAGAGAAGAGCACCCTAATGTCATGGCCTACGGCTCCCTTCGTAAGCCATCAGTTATTACGGGGCGCGCATACGCTCATCCATGATCGAATGCGCTCAATTGTACTTCCTGTACAATTGACCCTATAACTAATGACTTACTCAGCATGACATAACGGGAAGAAATTCAAAAACAATTTCATGTCCGCTTTCAAGAATTATCTATAATGTTAGTATATAGCTAACGACTCAAAGCGGAATTTTATTAATGGATGATCTCAAAAAAGCATTAGAGTTTATTTTTGGATTTATAGGTTGGGCGGCGGGCGTATTTATGCTTGCTATGTTTACAGCATTTTCGGGCACAGTTCATGGGGCTCCTATTTGGTATCTATTTTATCTTGGTATAACACAAGCAATTCCATTGCTGATAGGAAGCATTATTTCATTGATAATGATATTTAGAGGAATTTCCGGGCTTGATAATAGTGAGCTGAAAAATTTTTTTAATATTCCTGCTGGTATTTATGCTGCGAGTTTTGCAGTATTGCTATTATTAGAAGCAGTTGGTTTGTTTTAATTCCTATAATTAATTCCAAAAGCAGACAGACAGATAAATCCATTCATACTTTAGTGCTCATTGAATGTTTCCTTATCCTTACTGAGTTAGGCAGTTATGCAAGCGGAAAACTGACAGGAGCCATTTTAGCATAATCAGCCAAAGAAGACTGTATGTACGGTGTACAAGCGACGTTGAATAACGAAGATCAACAAGTCATTTGAGGCAGCTTAATCGCTTCGGACTCCTGTCCTCTAAAGACATTAATACATCCGTATATATTCTGATTCTCAATTCATGCAAGAAACGTTTTGTACATGGATGTACTTAATACTGTGATCGCGTGGATGCAAAAGAGCGGCAGACTCGCCATCAGGCGAAACCAATATCAAAAAAGAACGATTAACTAAAACCCAACAATTCTTTTTAAATACAACTTCAAATACTTCTTTCTAAACTCTTCCAAACTCCATTCCTGATCTAATAAACAACCTTCATATTCTTTCTGTGTCACGTAAACAAAAGCTTGTTCTGTTTCATTACCGACTTTCACGTCAGCTAAACAACGTTCATACATCACATCTTCAAACAGATCGAGATTTTCAATAGCAGCTTCATCAAGATCACGATAAAGCATACCGTCGGTAATGATGCCTTGTTTCTTAATCAGGCCGGGGAAGGTGCGTTCTTTAATTTTAAAACGTTGATAGCCAGATAAGTTTGCGGCTACTGGTTTTAGATCCAAACCAGTAACGGCTTGCATGACTTCGGGAAATTGTAACGTTCCATATGTGAATACGGAAAACGTTTGCATGAAAAGAGTTTTACTTTTTAAGTCTTACCAGCGAAACAAAACCCAAGTTGGAACAACAACATTATCAAGCTCGTGTCTTCTGGAATTAAGTTGGCCATCGCCATTATTATCAACCAAATAATAGGAAGGCCCGACAGCAGGAGTTACTTTGACCATGTAAAGATTGCCATTAACTCGATATTCTTCGATGGTGGCATCGTCTTTTTTGATAATGGTGACAACTGGCTCAATATTTTCACCGGTTTCTAAAGGATCGGGTAATTCAGGCGGCTCAGGTACTGGCTCGAATTCGATCTGATCGTTATCGTTTGCTATTAGCGCAGTTGATGCGAAAAGTAGTCCAAATGCAATGATTAGCCTCTTCATATTATCCTGTCCTATTTAGTTATTATCTAAACCCTTATCTTTATACTTTACCACCTCACCCGGGCTAGATGAAGCAGATCGAACTTAATTCCATCACATTATCGGCATATCATTGAATTTTCTAAAACCTGAGATTTTTTCGTGAAACTGTCATAATTTGACTACTGAAAATAAAAACAAAAGACTCAATCCCTCATGACAGAACATACTATGGTGTTGGTTGACGGTTCGTATTATCTGTTCCGTGCTTACCATGCAATTCGTGACTTGACCAATTCCAAAGGCGAGCCTTCCGGCGCAATTTATGGCGTCATTAATATGATCCAGAAGCACTTAACCGAAGGTGGTCCGGATTATTTTGCTGTTGTGTTTGATGCTAAGGGCAAAACTTTTCGCAATGACCTCTATAAAGAATACAAGGCAAATCGGCCACCGATGCCGGATGATTTACGCGCGCAAATCGAACCTTTACATAATTTAATTCGCGCACTGGGCATTCCCTTAATCATGATTGATGGCGTCGAAGCAGATGACGTTATCGCAACCTTGTCGAGACAGGCAGCAAACAACAATATCAAAACGATTGTTTCGACCGGCGATAAAGATCTGGCGCAAATGGTGACGGATAAAATCCATTTAATTAATACCATGAGTAATACTTATTTCGATCGCGATGGCGTGTTGGAAAAATACGGTGTACCACCGGAAAAGATTATTGATTACCTAGCATTGATGGGCGACACCGCAGACAACGTCCCGGGCGTACCGAAAGTGGGTCCGAAAACAGCGGTTAAATGGATAAATCAATTTGGTTCTATCGACGAGATAATGAGCCGCGCTGACGAAATTAAGGGCAAGGTTGGCGAGAATCTGCGTGAGTTCTTACCGCAACTACCTTTAAGCAGAGAACTGGTGACACTTAAATACGATGTAGAACTTGATTTAACACCAGAAGATTTAGTGATTAGTGATCCAGATAATTCAACCTTAAGAGAAATATACAGCTACTGGAATTTTCGTACTTGGTTAGCGCAACTCGACGAGCCAGAAGATGAAACAGAGGACTACGAAGAAGAAAGCTCGGAAGACGAAGACATTGAAGAAGAAGTAGAGCCTGTTAATGATGGCGAAAAAAATTACGAAACAATATTAACCGAGACACAATTAAATGAATGGATTGATAAATTAAATAACGCATATTTAATCTCGATTGATACAGAAACAACCAGCCTTGATTACATGCAAGCGAAAATAGTCGGGCTTTCTTTTGCAGTAACAGAAAACAGCGCGGCTTATTTACCTCTGCAACATGATTACGCTGACGCGCCTGAGCAACTTCCTTTTGAAGAAACATTGGAAAAGCTTAAGCCTATTCTTGAAGACGAGAATAAAAAGAAGATCGGACAAAATTTAAAATACGATATGGAAGTGTTTGCCAATCATGGCATTGCATTACGTGGCGTTGCACACGACACCATGCTTCAGTCTTATGTCGTTAACAGTACTTCCGGTCGACATGATATGGATTCATTAGCATCAACTTTATTGAATATCGAAACGATTCATTACGAAGATGTTGCCGGCAAAGGCGCAAAACAAATTTCCTTTAATGAAGTGGCTATAGAAGATGCCGCGCCTTATGCAGCGGAAGATGCTGATATAGTTTTAAAACTACATCGCGTTTTGTCGTCTGATTTAAAAAAGCACAAATCATTACAATCAGTTTATAACGACATTGAAATGCCATTAATGCCAGTGCTTGCGCGTATTGAACGCAACGGTGTGGTTATTGATTCAGATTTGTTGCTAGAACAAAGTCACGAATTACAAAGCCGCATGCAGGAGATTGAAATGGAAGCGCATGACCTTGCTGGCGAAACATTTAATATTGGATCGCCTAAACAGATCCAAACCATTCTCTATGAAAAAATGGATTTACCGGTTTTGGCAAAAACACCAAAGGGACAACCGTCGACAGCTGAATCCGTGTTGCAAGAATTAGCAGAAGACTATAGTTTGCCTAAACTTATTCTCGAACATCGCGGCGTCAGTAAACTGCGATCGACCTATACCGAAAAATTACCGCAGATGATTAACTTAGACACCGGTCGCGTACACACGTCCTATCATCAAGCCGTAGCGGCAACGGGTCGACTTTCATCATCAAGCCCGAATTTACAAAATATTCCAATTCGCACACCAGAAGGCAGAAAAATACGGCTCGCCTTTGTTGCGCCAGAAGGTTACACAATGGTCGCAGCCGATTATTCACAAATCGAATTACGCATCATGGCGCACTTATCCGGCGACGAAAGTTTATTAGACGCATTTGATAAAGGGCTGGATATTCATAAAACAACAGCGGCGGAAGTCTTCTCTACCAATATTGATGAAGTCAGCAATGACCAACGCCGCGCAGCTAAAGCCATTAATTTTGGTTTAATTTATGGCATGTCAGCTTTTGGGCTGGCAAAACAACTTGGTATTGGCCGCGGCGAAGCGAAAGAATATATCGATTTGTATTTTAGTCGTTATCCCAGCGTTAAAGCCTATATGGATGACACGCGAGAAAAAGCGAAACAAGATGGTTTTGTTGAAACGGTTTATCAACGGCGCTTGTATCTGCCAGAAATTAATGCGCGTAATGCGGCAAGAAGACAATATGCCGAACGCACCGCAATCAATGCACCAATGCAAGGCACAGCCGCAGATATCATCAAATTGGCGATGATCAATATTGATAATTGGCTAGAGCAAACAAATTTTGATGCAAAAATGATTATGCAGGTGCATGACGAACTCGTGTTCGAAGTTGCGACAGATAAGCTTGATGAATTTAAGAGCGAAATTGACGCACGTATGTCTGAAAACGATAAACTTAAAGTACCCCTGGTGGTTGATATTGGACAGGGCAGCAACTGGGATGAAGCACACTAATAGCCCAAACCGGAATTATTCAGCCGCTTAAATTTGCACTATGAGATTGCTGTTGATGTGCTAAAATTACACAAAACAACTTAAAATTAAGAACTATTAATAATAAACCTCGTTTTTCGTATAACTTACAACTTATCGATATTCATCGAGCTTAAAGATCATGTTAATTATTCCTGCAATTGATATCAAAGATGGTAAATGCGTTCGCCTGAAACAAGGGCAAATGGATCAAGAAACTGTTTATGCCAACGACCCGGTCGAGATGGCTAAAAAATGGGTGGATGAAGGCGCTCGACGCTTACACCTGGTAGATCTTGATGGCGCCGTTAATGGCACACCGAGTAATGCTGATGTGATTCATGATATTTGCAGCGCTTTCCCGGATATTCCGATACAAGTCGGCGGCGGTATTCGTGACGAAGATGTTATCCAAAGTTATCTCGACGTTGGCGTGTCTTTTGTCATTATCGGCACGCGTGCAGTAACAACGCCACACTTTGTTTCCGATGTTTGTCTTGAGTTTCCTGGACACATTATTGTTGGCCTCGATGCTAAAAACGGAAAACTCGCTACCAATGGTTGGTCGAAACTGTCGCACCATGATGCAACAGATATGGCACACCGATTTGAAGAAGACGGTGTTGCTGCGATTATATTCACTGATATTGGTCGTGACGGCATGATGAACAGCGTTAATGTTGAAGCAACGGTTGAAATCTGCCAAAACATAACCATTCCTGTCATTGCTTCGGGCGGCATAACGAATATCGATGATATCCGCGCACTATGTGAAGCGCGTGAAGAAGGTATTTTTGGTGCTATTACCGGTCGTGCTATTTACGAAGGCTCGCTTAATCTTTCAGAAGCGCAAACACTGGCTGATGAACTCTGCACTGATTAAAGTAATCTATTAAAAAAAAGGATAATTAATGGGTCTTGCCAAACGCATTATACCTTGTCTTGACGTTGATAATGGCAGGGTTGTTAAAGGCGTCCAGTTTGTTGATATCCGTGATGCCGGCGATCCAGTCGAAGTTGCGAATCGTTATGATAAGCAAGGCGCTGACGAAATAACCTTCTTAGATATTACTGCCAGTAGCGATGATCGCGAAACCATGGTGCATGTTGTCGAACAAGTTGCCAGTCAGGTTTTTATTCCGCTTACCGTCGGTGGCGGTATACGCAGCATTGAAGACATACAACGCATGTTAAAAGCAGGTGCCGATAAGGTCAGCATCAATACGGCGGCTGTTAAAGATCCCGAATTTGTCCGCCGCGCAGCACAACAGTTTGGTTCTCAGTGTATTGTTGTTGCTATAGATGCAAAACAAGTTGAATCCGAAAACGAAAAAAAATGGGAAGTATTTACACACGGCGGACGCAATACAACCGGCCTTGATGTCATCGAATGGGCACAAAAAATGGCCGACTTCGGCGCCGGAGAGATATTGCTCACCAGCATGGACAGAGACGGAACGCGCGATGGCTTTGATATTGAATTGACTCGTGCTGTTAGTGAAGCCGTGAATATTCCGATTATTGCGTCCGGCGGCGTTGGTAATCTAGAACATTTGGCTGACGGTGTGCTCCATGGAAAAGCTGATGCGGTATTGGCAGCCAGTATTTTTCACTTTGGTGAACATACTGTCGCAGAAGCAAAAGCCTGTATGGCGAAACAAAATATAGAAGTACGAGAATATAATGAGCAAGTGGCTGGATAGAGTTAAATGGAATCCTGATGGGCTAGTTCCTGTTGTTGTACAGGAAGAGGGCTCTGGTCAGATATTAATGCACGCATGGATGAATCGTGAGTCTCTTGAACTGACGAAGAAAACAGGAAAAGCAACATATTGGTCGCGTTCGCGTCAATCGCTTTGGGTAAAAGGCGAGTCTTCTGGCCACTTTCAAATAGTGAAAGCAATCCAACTAGACTGTGATTTTGACACGTTGCTAATTACCGTAGATCAGCAAGGCGGTATTGCTTGTCATACTGGCAGACATCACTGCTTTTATTTCACGCTGGACGGCGAAGACTGGCAAGCAGATGATGAGATTTTAAAAAATCCTGACGATATATATAAAAAATGAAACAAGACATATTAAAAGCGCTCGACGACATACTGGAACAACGCAAACAGGCGAGCCCGGATGAGTCTTATACCGCCAAATTACTTAATGAAGGCGTAGACAACATTCTTAAAAAAGTTGGCGAAGAAGCAACTGAGACAGTAATTGCATCGAAATCCGGCAAAAAAGAAGATATAATTCACGAAGTTGCTGACTTATGGTTTCATACGCTTGTGCTTTTAAAACACCATGGCCTGGATTCAGAAGATATTCTGAACGAGCTTGAGCGTCGTTTCGGCTTATCTGGTATTGAAGAAAAGGCAAACCGCAAGAAATAAAAGACCGGATTTACGACAACACGCTTGCCAGCAATATCAAAATCGGTTCAACTAAGGGAGGCTGCTTGCCTTTCATATCCGCCACTGCTAGGTACTGTTTTTGTATCCAGCGAGGCAGAAAGAGCGTAATGTAGCTGTTCTACTTGAGCGATTGATAACGAAGCTGGCTGCAAAAACAGGCCTAGCCCTTTGGGTTGTGTATGAAAATCCGCTATTCCTCGTTGCTCGTCATTCATTTAGAATAACTAAATCTCATTCCTCGCGTCTTGAATAACGCATTTTCATACGACAACAGAGGCGGAGATGAAAGGCAAGCAGCCTCTAAATTAATCACCATCTGGAGCAAATTATCATGGGTTTTGGCGTTACTGAGTTACTAATTCTATTGCTTATCGTGGCCTTACTTTTCGGCACTAAAAAACTACGCAATATGGGCGGAGATTTAGGTAGCGCAGTGAAAAGTTTTCGCAGCGCCGTAACGGATGCAGATAAAGAAGAACTGGATAATGCTGCGGACAAACCTGTCGAAGGCAAAATTATCGAAGGACAGGTCGAACCTGCTAACGAAGAAGCCGAAAAGAGTTAATTCTCTATCTAATATAAACACATTATGTTCGACATTGGTTTCTGGGAACTGGTCATTATTGCTTTGGTCGCATTGCTTATTGTCGGCCCAGAACGCTTACCTGAATTAGCACAAAACGCCGGTCGAATTATTAAAAAAGTCAGAAGCTTTATCCAAAGCACCAAACGCGAAGTCGAAAAAGAATTAAAACTTGACCAGATTAACGACCTTAATGAAAGCATAAACAAAGTTGGCGATTTAATGAATCAAGCCCCAGATAAATTCGTCCAGCAGCGCATGCAAGGTCTTGGCGATCAAACGCAAGACAAGTAATTTTTTTCATGACTGAAGAAAACACCGATAGCGAACAGTCGTTAATCTCTCACTTAATTGAGCTGCGTTCTCGCATATTAAAAGCAGTTATATGCATATTTGTTCTACTGCTGGTATTGCTACCGTTTGCAAATGATATTTATAGCTTTATAGCATCACCTTTAATCGCAAAGCTACCTCAAGGTAGCAGCATGATCGCGACTGAAGTTATATCGCCTTTCTTTGCACCGTTTAAATTAACTATTTTTTGCGCAGTCTTTCTGTCTGTGCCTTATATCCTTTATCAGGCGTGGGCATTTATAACGCCGGGCTTATATAAAAACGAAAAAAAACTAATCTTACCTTTGTTAATTAGCAGTACCTTACTTTTTTATGCTGGTATTTTATTCGCTTATTATATTGTTTTCCCGGTGTTATTTGCTTTCCTGACTCAAACCGCACCTGACGGCATACAGGTCATGACAGATATTAATGACTATCTTAATTTTATTATCAAAATGTTCTTTGCCTTTGGTGTGTCATTTGAAATCCCTATCGCGACATTTTTATTGGTGCGCTCTGGTTTTGTTGAAGTGGAAAAACTGGAAGCCAATAGAGCCTATGTCATATTAGCAGCATTTTTTGCAGGCATGTTATTAACACCACCTGATGTTATCTCACAAATATTATTAGCTGTGCCTATCTGGCTGCTTTTTGAAAGCGGTTTAATCCTTGGGAAAATTTACAATAACAAGCGGGAAGACTTACAAGAAAGCCAAACAGATCAATAATAACTTTTTCAAACTGTTGTCGTTCTTTTTCTATTTCAGAACTTTCAAGCTCTTCTTACTTTAGCCGCCTATACGAAAAACTAAGATTGTTCCCAAGGCAGGTCATGAAAACGCCAACCGTTGATAGTGCTTCTATGCCCATTTTTGTCCTTATCTCCCTCAAAACCTTCAAGCACATTGTATACATTTGTATAACCACTATTGATTAACATTTCTCCTGCTGTAGCAGATCTGGCTCCGCTTCGGCACAGCATTAACAAAGGAAGGTCTGACAAAGTTTGCTTATCTGGAAACTGCTGTCGCAATGCTGTTTCTAATTTTTCGACAAAATCGCTGTTCGTTTCCCAGTCTGGCGGCTCTTTTAACGCTATATGCAGCGCATCAGGCGGGTGGCCAACATATTGATGCTCCATCATGCTTCTAACATCAACCAACACCGCATCGTCAGTGTTTTGTAAAAGGTCGTATGCCTGTTTCGGGTCAACTTCTTTGATCATTATTTTCACCTTAGCTTAAATAGCCTGCCTTTGTTAACTTTTACAACCTATTCTAGCCTTGATTGGGAGAATAAAATTAATATTTTCAAAGTTTTATTGATTGCGTTTGAGAGGCGCATTAACATTAGCCGGTTTTAAACAATAATAACGGTAAAAGAACAGTATGAGTATGGAAGATCGCGACGGGGTTATCTGGCTTGATGGCGAGTTTATTCCCTGGAGAGAGGCAAAAACACACGTATTAACGCATACTTTGCATTATGGCATGGGCGTATTCGAAGGCGTGCGCGCCTATAAGGCTGAAAAAGGCACGGCGATTTTTCGTCTTGATGAACATACAGATAGACTGTTTCGATCTGCGCATATTTTAAATATGCCAATGCCTTATGATAAAGACACGATCAATCAAGCCTGTCTTGATACTGTTAAAAATAATGAACTCGAAACCGCTTACCTCAGGCCAATGTGTTTTTATGGCTCTGAAGGCATGGGCTTAAGGGCTGATGGTCTGAAAGTACATGTCATGGTCGCGGCATGGGAATGGGGTTCTTATCTTGGCAATGAAGGTCTTGAAAAAGGCATAAGAATTAAAACATCTTCCTATACGCGCCATCATGTCAATATCACTATGTGTAAAGCGAAAGCGAATGGCAATTATATGAATTCAATGCTTGCCTTACAGGAAGCGTTAACCGACGGTTATGATGAAGCATTGCTACTTGATAATGAAGGCTATGTTGCTGAAGGCAGTGGTGAAAATATTTTTATCGTGCGTAATGGCGTCATATACACACCGGACTTAACTTCTGCGCTGGAAGGTATTACCCGCGAAACCATTATGCAGTTTGCAGAAGAAAACAACATCAAGGTTAAAGAAAAACGCATTACTCGCGATGAAGTTTGGGTTGCCGATGAAGCATTTTTTACCGGCACCGCTGCGGAAGTCACACCGATTCGAGAACTGGATAACCGCCAAATTGGCGAAGGCAAACGTGGCCCAATTACTGAAAAATTACAAAAACAGTATTTTGATTGTGTTGAAGGTAAACTTGAACCATATAAAAACTGGTTAAGTTATATTTAAGGAGGTTGTTATGAGTAACGGCGAACAAGAAATAGCTGATGTATCAACCAGCACGGAAACGGTTTTTAAGATCACAAAAGATCAGCTACCTTTGCATTGCCCTTTACCAAAAATGAGCCTATGGAACCAACACCCGAAGGTTTACATTCCGATAGAAGAAACCGGCAAAGGCAAGTGCCCTTACTGTAGTAGCGAATTTATTCTTGAGGGATAGTTCTTCTCCTGCACATGGCATTAACAGTTTGGCGCATTACAGACGGTAAGGCCGGCCATGACTCCCAAACAGTCGGCCTATGTAATGCAATAAAAAAAATAAAAGATATTAATTCCTTTGATATTAAGGCTGAACCGGCCTTTTCTAATTTTAAAAGCTTTTTACTAAATCAATTTCCCTTAGGAAAGGAATTACCTGATCCTGATTTAATTATTGGCGCAGGACATGGCTGTCATTTAACAATGCTATCTGCAAAAAAAGTGCGCGGTGGCAAGACCATAGTTTTGATGAAACCCAGTTTGCCCTTGTCTTTGTTTGATCTGTGTATTATTCCTGAACACGATCAGGTTAAAGATAAAGGTAATGTCATAACGACAAAAGGCGCAATAAACCCTGTTCAATTTAATGAAAACAAATCAAATGATTCAGGCTTGTTCCTTATAGGCGGCCCCTCTAAGCATTACTATTGGGATGAAAAAGAAATTGTTAGGCAAATAAAAGAAATTATTAAACAAAGCTCAGATATTCGCTGGACTATTGCAGACTCACCGCGCACACCTGAAAAAACACGATCACTGCTGGCTGACCTAAATAATATCGAAGTATTAAGTTATGAAAATACAGACAGTGACAAACTCCGCGAATTTATTTTTAAATCCGGCAGTATCTGGGTAAGCGAAGATAGCGTTTCAATGGCTTATGAGTCTCTTTCTTCTGGCGCTGCTGTTGGCTTATTAAATGTAAAGCAAAAAACCCAAAACCGTATTTCTAATTCAATTAATAGTTTAATTAATAGAAAACAATTGACTTCTTTTTCAAGCTGGGAAAAAACGAATAAATTACTATTGCCAACAAACAAGTTTAATGAAGCTGATCGTTGTGTAAAACAGCTACTAGAACGAGAGTTATTAGCATAAACACTGCCGGCTGAAATAATATTACCTTCTCTATATTTTCCATCTTGCTCAAAACACACTAGTTTTTAAGAAAGGCTTTAATATCAGTCTGACAACATCGTAAGCTATTAAATTATAAGTTATTATACGCCTCTTAATTTATTAGCCACGAGCGCTTTTTTTGAAACCTACCGTATTACAAATCTTGCCTGAGCTGGACTGTGGCGGCGTAGAACGCGGCACACTTGAGGTTGCAGCAGAACTCGTGCAAAGAGGACACCGATCTATTGTCATTTCTGGTCCAGGTCAAATGGTATCGCAGCTTGTTTCTGAAGGTAGTGAGCACATTAATTTACCGGTAGGCAAAAAATCTATTTTCAGTGCAATCAGACTAATCCCCATATTACGAAAAATATTTGAAGAACAGAAAATCGATGTTATCCATGCCCGTTCCCGTTTACCAGCCTGGTTGGCTTATCTTGCCTGGAAAAAAATGGATGCAAATAAACGGCCTCACTTTATCACCACTGTCCATGGCCCTTATACAGTAAATCGTTACAGCAAAATTATGGTTTCTGGCGAACGCATAATTGCGATTTCACAATACATTAATGATTATATTGTGAATAACTATCCCGACACAGATAAAAGCAACATTGAAATTGTTCATCGCGGCATTAGTAAAAGCAAATTTCCTTATAGCTTTAAACCAAGGGATGAATGGTTAAACAACTGGCAGAGACAATATCCGCAACTTTCAGAAAAGTTTATTGTTACTTTACCAGGACGAATTACGCGCTGGAAAGGGCATAACGATTTTATCGATATCATTACTAAATCTAGGAATAACGGTCTCAATGTACACGGTGTTATTGCTGGCGGAATCGATAAAGGAAAAGAAAAGTATCTGGATGAATTAAAGTCTATAATTAGTTCAAACAAAATGGATAAACATTTTACTTTTATAGGCCAAAGAGCTGACATGAAAGAGGTCATGTCTGTTTCAGACATTGTTTTATCTTTGGCAACAACGCCTGAGGCGTTTGGCAGAACAGCGCTTGAAGCCTTATGCCTCGGCGTCCCAGTTGTTGCTTATGATCATGGCGGAGCAAAAGAAGTGCTTGCCGAAATGTTCCCTGAAGGGAAAGCCACACCTTTAGACGCTGACAGTGTTGTATCAATCATTAATCAGTTTTATGAATCAATGCCAACAGTAAAAGACGGCAATGCTTTTACGTTGGAGTCTATGCTTGATAAAACTATTTCTATTTATAATTCATTCGCATAAAAAGCAAAATGGATAAAGAAACAAAAGCTGTTGCAATATGCATTGCCACATTTAAGCGACCAGAATTATTACATAATTGTCTTGCTTCTATAGGACAATTAATTATTCCTGACAATTACACGCCGATAATTATAGTTTTCGACAATGATAGTGAACGATCTGGTGAAATCGGGTTTAATAAAGCAATAAAAAATATCGATATTGATTCCTATTATTACGTTGAAGCAGAACGAGGGCTCAGCGCAGTAAGGAATAGCTTGCTTGAAAAAGCGTTAGATCATAATGTAGATTTTATTGCATTTATTGATGACGATGAACTACCCCATAAACAATGGCTAGTTAACATGGAAAAAGGGTTTAAAATATATAATAGCGATATCGTTACAGCGCCAGTATTGCCTATTAATGAATCTGTAGCACCAGATACTTTTACAGTTAATCCTAAACGACCTTCTGGCAGTACGCCGAGAACGATTTCAACAAACAATGTTATTTTTAGAAGGAAACTAATCGACGAACATGGGTTACGGTTTGATCGTTATTTTGACTTTATCGGTGGCGAAGACTTTGACTTTTTTGATCGCGCTATAAAAAAAGGTATGACGCCAATATGGATGGATGACGCTATTGTTTTCGAAACAATATTTCCAGAAAGAAAAACAATAAAGTACATAATGTACCGTCACTTTACTGGTGGGATTAATGCAATAATGCGATACCGAAGGCATCATCCACTTATTTCTACATGGGGCAGATACTTGCCTAAAATCATAGGTAAAATAATTGGTGCGCTAATATCTTTATTAATTTCACCTTTTTACGAACATAAAAAAAACTTTAATAAATTTCTTATTAAAGCATCGAATGGAATTGGATATTTATGCGGACTACTAAATATTATTGTTGAACGATACAGATATTGAAATACACATACTATGTCAGATTTAAAAACATTTATTAAAAATAATTGGCCTTGTCTTTTAATATTACTGGCTTTTATCGGTTTTGTTAGCAAGGCCCTGTACAACTACCCCATAGGGTTAATGGCTTTATTAGGTGCATATACGCTTTTTAAAGACCCGAAGATAGTTTTAGAGGACAAAACATTAAAAACATTTTCTTTAGTTTTTCTTTGTCTTTGGCTGCCCTTATTAATTTCATTTCCTGATGCTGTTAATAAATCACATTCAGCACGCACGGTTTTTCCTTACTTAAGGTTTTTCTTTGCCGGTATCTTTATTATCGCGGAACTAAATAAAAAACCGGAGCGAATAACCTTTATTATTAAAGGTATATATTACATTGTTCTTTTCTGGTGTGTAGATGCGACTATTCAATTCATTTTTGGCAAGAACTTAGTGGGGTTTCCTTATGAAGCATGGCATATAACAGGAATGTTTTACCCTAGGAATACCATCTCACATATCTGCGCGATTCTTTCTACTTTTACTTTTTTCTATGCCTATAATAATTTTGAAAAGAAAAAACTGCTTACTCTTAGCATCATACCTTTGTTTTTTATTCTTCTGTTAAGTGGCCGTCGAGCAGCCTGGGTTATGCTAGCACTTTCCTGTCTTGGCTTTGTTTCTTATAGTTTTTATTATTCAAATAATAAAAAATTATTAATAATGTTTTTTGGAACATTGTCTATAATTATAACATTATTACTCTCATCAACGATTTTTTTTCATAAGCCAACAAATCAACGCTTCAAAACCACATTAGGTCTTTTTAGTGGCAATTATGAACTAATAAATCAAGCAACAGCTAATAGGCTTCCTATATGGTCTACGGCAATTAATATTTTTAAAAACAACCCTGTTAATGGCATTGGCCCAAGAGGTTTCAGGCATGTCTATACAGAATACTCTTCACCAGAAGATTATTGGCATAAACGAACACAAACACAGGCTCATTTATTAGTTCTCGAAGTATTGGCGGAAACGGGTTTAATAGGTTTTCTAGGGTACTCTTTTGCATTATTTTTTATTTTCAATTACTCAAATCCAGAGACAAAAAAGCTTTAATTCCATACTTTATCCCCGTTATTGTTGCCATGTTTCCTATTAATACGCACATGGCATTTTATGGCTCTATATGGTCCAGCATGACTTGGCTATTACTTACATTGTATTTTTCAGAAATGAAAAAAATATCTTCTAATAATTAACTATTAAGCAATGAAGGTTTTAATAATTAAACTAGGTGCTTTAGGAGATATAATTACCTCAACATCTATAATAGAACAAATTATTAAACACCATGCTAATGATGAAATATATTTTCTTACAAGCTCAGGCTTTGAAAAGATTTTATTAAGTTTTGAGAAATTAAATATTGTTTCTTTTGGTAAAAAAGGCCTAGCAGAAAAAATTAAACCAATACTGTGGATAAGACAAAATAAGTTTGATCGAATCTACGATTTACAATCAAACGACAGAACAACACTGTATTGTGCCCTTTCAGCTAGCCCTTATCGCGTAGGAAACCATCCTCGATGCCCCTATCATAAGCATCCTAAAACAAAGTATATAGGTGAGTGTCATTCATTTAACCGCTTAAATCAGATGCTTGAAAGTGCAGATATTGAAAAAGCACATCCACGCCCCTTTCTTCCAATCACCAATACTATTATTAGCGAAGTATCAGAATGGTTGAATAAAAAGAAACTATCCGACAAATCCTTTGTTTTATTACATGCTGGATCTAGCGCTATGCACTTGCAAAAGAGATGGCCTTTTTTTTCTGAGCTGGCTTCTATTTTAAATGAACGCTACCCGATAGTCTGGATAGGCGGTAGCGATGATAGTGAAATTAACAAAAACTTAAGCCTGAAGATTGGTATCGATGCAACAAATCAATTTAGTATTCTAGCGCTTGCGCAATTAGGGAAAAAAGCGGCCTTCGCTGTAACGAATGACTCTGCGCCAATGCATATTTTATCGTGCTCTGACATTCCTGTTTTCGGTTTATTCGGACCAACTTATGCTAGAAGAACTCATGCTCTGGGCCAATTAGAAAATGTAATAACGGCACAAACAAAAATAGCCAAAAACGACCAAAGCTTCGTTCCGGAAGATATTTCCAACATATCTGTTGATAAAGTAATAAATAAATTAGAAGAACGAGGCCTAATATGAGCTTCAATGATAAATTGGCTCTAGCTTATATCAGACTTATAAAGTCATATAGGTTAACCATTATTAATATTTTCATTTCTCTTCTTTTCAAAAAAAAATCAGATATTAATAAAAT
>JBMZNW010000002.1:0-223 GCA_049619915.1 Gammaproteobacteria bacterium | reverse complement strand
CCGAGACGGCGCATTCGGAGATTCTATTGTTGCGCTTCCGGCAATAAGTATCATTAGGCAAAATTATTCTGATGCACAAATAGATCTTTTGTCAGTAAACAATAATGGCATTTCTTTTAAAGACCTTGGTATTGATGAAAGCCTAGTCAACAACTTATATAACATTCATAAAAAGCAGCGGAAAGAAATACTAAAAAAACTAAAAGAACAGAAATACGATTTA
>JBMZNW010000001.1:23905-31265 GCA_049619915.1 Gammaproteobacteria bacterium | reverse complement strand
TCTTTAATTTTATCAACACGTTGTTTTTTATAAAAACGCCAGCCAAGGTATGCCATTAAAGGTAGCAATAACCAAAGCATCCAATCGGTTGATGTTGTTTCTATATCATCATCAATGCCGCTACCGGTTAATTTGTAGCGTAACCATGAGAAGAAGTCGATAATTGGTTCAAGAAACGTTTTGTCTGCTGCTTCCATAGGTGCCCATATTGATGGTGTTGTATCTATATTGTGCCATTTGCCGTTCAGATAATATTTTGTCCATGCATGGGCATGTCGTGCACGTACCAGATACATTTCTTGCCATGTGTTGTATTCCATTACGGAATAACCAATAGCATAGCGTGCGGGTATGCCTGCTTCACGTAACAATAATGCTGTTGCAGTCGCAAAGTATTCGCAATGTCCTTTTTTATCTTTGAATAAAAACTTGGTTAAATATTGTCCTCTGGTATAGCGCTGATTTTGTGTGATGGAATAATAAAAATTTTCGCGGAAGTATTTTTTTATGGTCGCAATAACCTCGTTCGGCGTTTTTGAATAGAGTTCTAATTGTTCTGCAAGCTGTTTAAAGTCATTGGCGTAGGCCTGTGGTATCTCCAGATCGTCTGCAACAGGTTTATTATCCATAAGAACTTTGTTTGATGCGCCAATACGATAACTAACCCAGCCTTTACTGGCTTCAATGCGTGTTGAGCCATGAATATTTGTTTCAACCTGAATTAAGCCTTTGCCAGATAAACTATTAATGTTATCTGGAACAGGAATAACCGAACCATCGTCTTGTAAATAGATAGAAACATCGAACGTTTCTTTATCTTTTAATTCACTGTTTAATCGCCATTCTTTTTTATTCGGTGTTTTCTCTATAATATCGAATTCACCTTTGGGGTTTTTCCACGAACCAAATTCATAACGACTATAGCTTGTTTCATGAAAATTAACGGTTTCAGAGAATTGCTCGTCTGTTTCAATTCTGAATACAATTCGGTCGGATAATTTTAATCGGCCTAAAGAACCTATTGCAGTACTGGTCTTTTCTGGATCAGTGCTTTTAAAACCATATTGTTCAAATAACTGAAAAAAGAAAGCTTCAGCTTCTTTTTGTAAGTCCTTTAGACCTTGTTGCATCAGGAAGGAAAGTGCAACTACAGCAATAATAGGCGTAAACCAATGAATTAATGAATAGTGCTTGGATCTTAAACTCGATAATGTCCATGCTATGATTAAACTAGAAATAATGAAAAACACATAATCATGTTTATGACCTGAGCTGGCCGAGATAAGACATAGGAAAACATAGGGTAGGCTAATATTAATTCGATAAAGAATATTTGTGTCTGCTTTCTCACCAAGACGACGCACGCTGATGAATAAGGCTGATGTTTTAATGCTGTTCTGCACGCCATAGTTTTGTGCAAGCATAATAATAATTAATGCAAACGGCACTAGCTCTAGTATTTTGTAAATTCCTTGAAACTCGTAATTGATAAAGATATAGACAATAGCAATAAAGAATACGATGCCGCTTAGGTCTGCGAGCTGATTGATGTCCTTGTCACTGAAATCAATACGCCATTTTACGAAATAGGGAAGTTCTAATAAGATCCCCATGACGATGGCATAGAGTAATAATTCTGTTTGCCAACCCCAGACCAACAAACTAGCTAGCGTCAAGCCGAGTGGCGCAGGCTTTAATCTAGTGTTTTCGGTATTGTTATTCGTATTAGACATATTATTCGAAGCCCAGTTATTTGATGCCTAGATTTTTAATGGACAAGAGGTCTTTTTGTATTGATTCGCTGTGAATAATATTCAGTTCGATTGAGTTTGCTATGTCATCGGTTTTAATTTCTTCTTCATCAGTGACGACTAGTACTTTTACCGGGATACCGTAATGAGATAGTTTTTCAATAAAATTCTTTCTTTCTTCGTTCATATTAAGAAAAATACAAATCAAACCACTGCATTCATGATTGTATTCTTCTATCATGATTTCCATTCCTTTAATATTAGATTGGTGAACGGATTCTATACAAGCAAGTACCTCCAAAATACTTTCTGTTCCACCGAGTCCACGACCTGAAGTGAAACGATACGTATTATTGCCAATAAACATTAAGTCGAGCAGTGCGTCTTGTTCTCTTTGTGCTGTCATGAAAGATGCTGCAATAGAAACAGCGGTTTCAAAAACATCGTCTGATTTATTATCGAGAAAGGTATCCAAAATCAAACCATAACGAATAAAGAATTCGTCGTTATATTCTTTAACTACGGGCTGATTTGTTTTAGCAAAACTTTTCCAGTGAATTGACTTAATTGGATCGCCGGGACGATAATCGCGTAGTGAAATGAATTCCTGTGAATCGCCAGTGGAAGAAGCATTATTAATGCCGCCTTGTTGATAAGTGCGTTTGCCATGCATGTTAAGACGTGGCGTTTCATACAATTTTGGTAGGATTAATAATTTATCTTTATTTTTAATTATTTTTTGAGACTGGAATAAGCCTAAGGGATCAGCTTTAGCCAATTTTGATTTGTCGAAATAAAGGTAACCTCTGCGATTTGGTATGAGTTGACATTGCTCTTCGCTATTACTTTTTTCCGCAATAAAGTCCACTGCAACAGGTTCGATAGAGCCACCGCGTCGTTTTTGTAAGATATTAACTAATCTGGGATAACCAATGAATCGGTCAAAACGATTGCGTTTTTTATCAAAAGGATCTTTTGCTTGATTAAATTCATCAATACTTGGGAAAGCTGCTTCTAAATCCTCTATTAATACCAAGCCTTTCTTTGCTTTGTTATTCGCATTTTTAATCGTGCAGGAATAATTAACTGGTATGCCGACGGTGCCATATTCTGGCAATGTTCTTTCTATTGAAAATTTACCGCGAAAAAATAATGAGCTAATGATGGCAATAATAAGTAAACAAAGCGTAATAGAAAATAACTGGAATGATAATGTTGAACGTGTATCAAAACCAAACACACCTGCAACAGGCATTGTTAGCAAAATCATAGTGCCTGCTGAGGTGAAACGATGTCGTGTCCATTGGCTTAGTTTGTAAACCAGTTTGAAGTTTGCAAACAATAAGCGACGTAACATAAGTATTATCTATGGGATATTATTTATACGGGCACTGGAATATCAGAAAGAATGTTTTCAATGATTTGTTCGCTGCTATTGCCGGAAAAACGGCTTTGCGAATTCATCATAATACGATGGGAAATAACGGCTATTGCAATTTCCTGAATATGATCTGGCGTAACATAGTCCAATCCATCAAATAAAGCTAAAGCCTGAGCGGTTTTCATTAGCGATAATGATGCTCTTGGACTTGCGCCATTAATAATGCCTTCGGTTTCCCGCGTTGCACGAACAATGCTAACCATGTAATGCTTAACTTCATCAGCGATATTCACTTTACTGACTTGTTGCTTAAATTGAATGATGTCAGCGTTACTGACACAAGCTTCTAGTGTGTCGATAGGGTGTTGTTCGTTTTGATTATCTAATATGGCAATTTCTTCCTTCTCATCAACATAACCTAGACCAAAACGCATGGCAAAACGATCCATTTGTGCTTCAGGTAGGGGATACGTGCCGTGATATTCAACCGGATTTTGTGTTGCAATGACAAAAAATAACTCATCAAGCTGATATTGCTTGCGCTCAATACTTACCTGACGTTCACCCATTGCTTCGAGCAAAGCTGATTGAGTACGTGGTGATGCGCGATTGATTTCATCGGCAAGCAATATATTGCTGAATATCGGTCCTTGATGAAATTCAAACTCTTGATCACGTTGATTGAATATCGACACGCCAAGAATATCAGTCGGTAATAAATCCGGCGTAAATTGAATACGTTGGAATTCTACATCTATGGATTTAGCTAGTGCTTTTGCCAATGTTGTTTTGCCTGTTCCCGGTACATCTTCAAGCAAGATATGCCCATCACTGAAAAACGCAGCAAGTAGTTTGCGTATTGCTTGTGATTGTCCCTGTATGACTTTTTCAATATTGGCAGAGAGTTTTTGATATATTTCAGTGTCCATCATGATATTCATTCTAGTATAGTTAAGCGAATTCTCATAAAGACGTGATTAAAAATAAACTATTTTTGAATACGTCTTGGATTAGAGTATCAAAACCGGAGTGTAAAACACATGTTTAGTAAAAAAATTGAGACAAAAGCCGCGATACATGAACTAATAGCATCACGCTGGAGTGGCCGCGCTTATGATTCTGAAAGATTTGTTTCCGAGGAAGATATTCTTTCATTAATCGAAGCAGCACGCTGGGCTCCATCCTGTTATGGTGATCAACCTTGGCGTTTTATTATTTTTAATAAAGCGATAAATGAATCTGCCTGGCAGCAAGCAATCGATTGCTTATCTGAGGGTAATCGCGCTTGGGCAAAAGATGCACCATTATTATTGTTATCTGTTGCTGATTCTGTATTGTCAAAAAATGGGAGCCCGAATCGTTGGGCGCAATATGATACCGGCGCGTCGACAGAGAACTTATGTTTGCAAGCAACAGCATTGGGTTTAATGGTGCATCAAATGGGAGGTTATGATGCGGACAAAGCGCGAGAATTATTTTCTATCCCAGAACAATTTACTCCTATGGCAATGATGACAGTCGGTTATCAACTAGCCGAAGATAAAATCCCTGAAGATATGAAAGAAAGAGAGTATAACGAGCGAGCAAGAAATACGCTTGATGAAAACTTCTTTGATGGCACGTGGAATAAGCCTATCTTATAAAGGAAGTATTAGAGCGAAACTTGAGAATAAGGTTTTTATTCATATAAAGCTCTCGAAGATTATTTAACTCATTAATAAAAAATGACTGATACAAGTAATAATCAGCATAAAGCATTTTGGCTGCTTGCCGGACCAATGATTCTTAGCAATATCAGCCTGGCTTTACTAGGTCTGGTTGATACAGCAGTGATTGGTCATCTTGATACGGCTGTTTATCTTGGTGGCGTTGCTGTTGGCACTGTTATTTTCGACTTTCTTTACTGGGGAATGGGTTTCTTACGCATGGGTACAACCGGTATTGCTGCTCAGGCATTGGGTAAACATGATGCAACAGAAGTCAGGACTATATTAATACAATCAATACTGGTCGGGCTCAGTATTGCTCTTATTGTTTTGTTGTTTCAAAAACCAATTTTTACTATCGGGCTTTCTTTTTTAGAAGGCAGTTCTGAAGTAAAGCATTACGCCATGGTCTATTGCCAATGGATGATATGGGGTATGCCGGCTTTAATGATCTTGTTTTCAGTTTATGGTTGGTTGTTAGGCACACAAAATGCCATGGCTGTTTTAAAAGTAGGCGTCATTGTCAATATTATTAATATAGTGCTTGATATTGTGTTTGTTGTTTACATGGATATGGATGTGCGTGGTGTCGCATTAGCAACAGTTATTTCCCAATACTGTGGTGTAATTATTTCTTTTTTTATAGTTAGGAAACAATTGTTAACGCAAGGCGGAGAATGGCTACTTAAAAAAATAATTAATATTGAAAAGTTAAAACTTTTTCTCAGTTTAAATCACGATATATTTATTCGTACAATCTGTTTGATTTTTGTTTTTGCTTTCTTTACTCGTGAAAGCGCAACACATGGCGATACTGTGCTTGCTGCTAATTCCATATTATTAAAGTTTTATTTGTTAATGGCTTTAGCATTGGATGGTTTTAATCATGCTGCTGAAGCATTAGTCGGCAAAGCGGTAGGAAAAAAAGATAAGAAGTTATTTAATTATTCTGTTTCATTAACACTGAAATGGTCGTTTGTATTTGGCCTGTTTTTTACTTTGTTATATTGTTTGCTTGGTGAAGCGATGATTAACTTATTAACGGATATTAATAGTGTCCGCGAAATAGCTTTATTGTATTTGCCTTGGATGATTGCATTGCCGCTGATTTCAGTGTGGTGTTTTTTACTCGATGGTGTCTTTATTGGCGCAACGCGTGGCCGAGAAATGCGCAACTCTATGCTAATTTGTACTTTTGTATTCTTTCTTCCTGTTTGGTACTTGTTTCAGTTTATGAATAATCACGGCTTATGGTTGGCGTTTGCTTTATTTATTGCAATGCGCGGTATTAGTTTGGGTTTTTATTATTATTTAATAGAAAGGTTTGTTATTGAAAGCAAGGCTTAGTCTTTACTGCTGTTAGTTTTCTGTGTGAAACGAATAATGTTCCGTCTGTCACGTTTAGTTGGTCTGCCGATTGTTCTGGGGAAAGTCGCATTTTCAGCTTTAATCTGTTGAGTCAGAATTTCTCTTGTTTGGATACTGTCAGCATCTTCTTCGTACAGTTCCGCGGCTAAACTTGCTGATAAGCGATTGCTGGTCAGTTTCAGTATTGTGATGGAATATTGATAGGGTGTTTTTTTTATATTGAGTTTGTCGCCGACATGAATATTTTTTGCCGCTTTCACAGGTTGATCATTTACGCGAATTTTATTTCCTTTTATTGCCGCAGCAGCAAGCGCCCGTGTTTTAAAAAAACGTGCGCACCAAAGCCATTTGTCCAGTCGTACTGTATTTAAAGGTTCATTTCTAGCCAATGTTTTGTCTCTGCATTATTATATTGCGTAAGAGGATATTATTATGACTGAAAATAAAACTAAAAGAGAATTTATCCCATTAAACATCTGCGTTTTGACGATTTCTGATTCCAGAACAGAAGAAACAGATAAATCAGGTGCGCGCCTTGTCGATTTATTAGAGCAACAGGGACATAAATTATACGAAAAAGTCATTGTACCTGATGATATTTATCAAATTCGTTCGCAAGTTTCTCAATGGATTGCCAATGATGAAGCACAGATTGTCTTAACAACTGGTGGAACGGGTGTGACAGGCCGAGATGGGACACCAGAGGCAGTAAGCGTGTTGTTCGATAAAACAATAGAAGGTTTTGGTGAAACCTTTCGTGCGATATCGTATGAACAAATCAAAACTTCGACGATGCAATCACGCGCTGTCGCTGGTGTGGCAAATGGCACTTATATATTTTGTATGCCCGGTTCCATGGGGGCGTGTGTAACTGCCTGGGATGAGTTAATTCGTATGCAACTGGATTACAGAACAAGACCTTGTAATTTGGTTGAGTTAATACCGCGCCTGAAAGAGAAATAAATATCATTACACAATTGTTCTTTTATCCTCTGACGTCGTCGCATAAAGCGCCTACTGTTGGTAAAACGTACTCAATCGGTCATTTATATTTATAAACTTCCTCATTTATGTACAGGACGTACAGTATGCAGGTTTTGCAGGAGCAAAAACCTGCCTGAGCGCTTTTGCCTAGTCAGTGAATAAAAGCCCTC
>JBMZNW010000001.1:15725-23895 GCA_049619915.1 Gammaproteobacteria bacterium | reverse complement strand
ATGATATTTAGCATTAATTAATATTTAGTTCAGGAATTTCAAAGTAAAGTAACAAGGAACGTTGAAATAGATTTTCATTATCATCGCTGATCATAAAAAAATGATTATCTTTGTGCCATGAAATACCTTCAAAGTTTTCATTAAACCCATCTTCTGGATTTAGTTTAACTAAACGTTGTTGTTCGAGTGAATCATCATTTAGCGTTATTAAATGAATAATGTTGGTAACGCCTGCAAATACACCGGGAAATATCCGTTCAAGCGCAATAAGCTGATTATTAGGTAATGTCGTTAGTCCTACTAATGAACTGTGTTCTTTGCTTTCAGCACTAAATAACCATTCTTTCTTGTCCAAGTTATGTAAAGACAATGTACTGTTTTTGTCTAAAGCTCGTTCAGGCCCGGTAATAATTTTATATTTTTCGTGAAATGTAATGGCTTCCATGCTTTTATTTTCACTTTCATAGTTTTTTATATCATTTAATTCATTATTAATTTTTTCTTCAGATAAGAACTTTCCATCTGTTGTGTAACGTAAGACGCGCGGTACGCGTTCGAAACTAATCAATAACTCTGTATCGTTATTAAGATTGTTGCGTGAATTGATTAAAGCCAGACCCTCGCTATCGCTAGGTTTATATCGTAAAGCTTTTCCTTTTTTATCTAAAAGGCGGTGATATGAGGTAAATAATAAGTCTGTTAATTTGTTTTCAGTAAAAACAGGTTTGGCATGGACAATAAAAGCTCTGTCTGAAAGTAATATTAAAGATTGTTCATCATTGTCCCAGGCGATGCCTGAAAATTCCATCAAGCGTTGATCGGGTGATACTGCTGACTTTAATTGCAATGCACCGAGTAAATTAAAGTTTTTCTTTTGCAGGTTTTCTATTTGCGCTGATGTGAGCTGAAGCGGGCGCGCAATCGATTGATCTGCTGTTGCATAGCCGGAATAGGACAAGCATAAAAAAAATAGAGTTTTTATGCGCAAATACTTGAATAAAATCATATAATGCTGTGAATTATTTATAAATTTATAGTCAAAATCAAAATACTACAACAAAAGCTGTTTGAGAATAGGGATTATATGCAACATAAATTTAATAAGTTCTTTCTACTCTTATTATTTGGTTTTTCCCAGTCACTTTTTGCCGCAGGTATGCCGCCCGCCGTGGTTCAGGTTGAAGAAGCAGTTAATATTGAAATAGCACCGTTTATCTGGGTTCCGGGCACAGTAATTGGGCGTTTTGATTCTAAAGTCGCTGCGGAAGTTGATGGTGTTTTAAAAAGTGTGCTCGATGTTGGTGACCGCGTTGAAGAAAATGACGTTATCGCGAAAATTGACGATTTAAAATATCAACTTGCTGTAAATGAGATTAGTGCTGAAATTAAGCCGATAGAAACAATGGTGGCGTTTCATAAAAAAGAAGCGGAAAGACTCGGTAAACTGGCAAAACAAAATAATGCAGCAAAAAATCAGTTAGATGAAACGCAGGCTAATCGCGATGAAGCCCTGGCAAATATTAAAGTCGTGCGTGCCAAGCTTGCCGTTGCCCAGGATGAATTAAAGAAAACAACTGTTCGTGCTCCTTTTTCAGGTGTGATTACACAGCGTTATAAAATGAAAGGAGAACGTGTTGGCTCAGGCGAGCAAATCGTTCGTTTGATTAATACCGATAAACTCGAAATTCAGGCGCGCGTACCACAAGAGTCAATTCAATTTATTAAAGCAGGCGATACATTATCAATTAAAGGCCCTGCTGCTGAGACTAAAGGTACTGTTCGGACAGTTATTCCAGTTGGCGATGATGTTTCACGCTTATTCGAAATACGAGTTGAATTTGATAAAAACGAATGGTCAGCAGGAACAGCTGTACAACTAGCCAGTCCGGTCAATAGTCAGCAAAACGTTCTTGCTGTACCGCGCGATGCATTAGTAATCAGACAATCCGGGGTTGTTATCTATCGAATTAATAATGAAAACATATCAGAAATAATACCGGTTAAAACAGGCATAGCGAATACCACGCATATACAAGTTATGGGTAATGTAAACGAAAACGATAAAATCGTTATACGTGGCAATGAACGTTTACGCCCCGGGCAGCAAGTTAAAGTCATCGGTGGTTCGAACTAGTAGTGAATATTACCCGTTCATGTTTGGATAATCCGGTAGCGTTACTTGTTGCGATTATTCTCGTTCTTATCTTTGGTTCTATCAGCCTTTCTCGTCTACCTATTCAACTTACTCCTGAACTTGAAGAACCTGAAATAACCGTTACAACAAATTGGCGTGCGGCAGCGCCGAACGAAGTCGAAGCGGAAATTGTTGAGCCGCAAGAAGATGTGCTCAGAGGTTTGCCGGGGTTAACGGAAATACGCGCGACTGCTAATGAAGGTCGAAGCGAAATTAATTTAACCTTTGCTGTTGAAACCGATATGCGTCGTGCCTTGGTTGAAGTGATGAATCGTTTGAACCAGGTGGCAGATTACCCTGATGATGCCGACGAACCTTCAATTAGTACTGTAGGGCAAGATGCGCGTGCGATTGGTTGGTTTATTATTAAAACAACGGAAGGAAATGAACGACCGATAGAGTCTTATAAAGATTACATAGAAGAAGTTGTGCAATCGCGTTTTGAACGCGTTCCCGGTGTTGCGCGTTCGGAAATATATGGTGGTAGCGATAAGGAATTAAGGATTACATTTGATCCTTATAAAGTTGCGAATTTAGGTGTCGAGCTAAGTAAAGTTATGACCCTCGCAGGAACCAGTAAAGATATCTCGGCTGGCTTGGCAGATGTCGGTAAACGTGAATACAGTATTCGTTTCGCCGGAAAATACGATGCAACTGATTTGGGCGAAATGATTCTGGAGTGGCGAGATGGCTTTCCAATATACCTTCGCGATGTCGCAACCATAGAAGAACGTTTATCGGATAAAAACAGTTTTGTTTTAACAAAAGGCTCAACCTCAATCGCCGTTAATGCGCAACGTGAAACAGGTGTTAATGTGCTTCGCGTTATGGATGGCCTACATCAAGCTGTTGGTGAACTTAATGACGGGCCGTTAAAACGAGCAGGCTTGTCGATGGAACAGGTTTATGATGAAACATTGTATATTCATCGCTCTATTGAAATGTTGCGTAATAACCTTGGTTTGGGTATTGCCTTAGCTATTGTTGTTTTATTTCTATTCTTATTGAAGTTTCCGGCAACACTGATCGTTGCGGCATCGATACCGATTTGTTTAATAGCCAGTTTTAGTGTGATGGATTTAACCGCGCGTACAGTAAATATTATTTCACTAGCAGGTCTGGCTTTTGCAGTTGGTATGGTGCTCGATGCTTCTATTGTTGTGTTGGAAAACATCGTACGCTTAAGAGAAAAAGGTTTGTCTGCTGATGAGGCTTCTACAGAAGGCACATCGCAGGTTTGGGGTGCATTAGTCGCATCAACAGTAACGACAATTGCCATATTCTTGCCGATTGTATTTTTAAAAGATGAAGTAGGACAATTATTTTCTGACTTAGCTATTACTATCACTGCTGCGATAGCGATTTCATTAATTGTTGCTATTACCGTTGTGCCAACAGCAGCGAAACTTTTTCTTGCCAGAAAAAGTTTTATCGATCCTTATAGCAAACTTTGGAACGCATTATCAAAATTTATAATGACATTAACGGATACCGGTTTACGTCGAACAATATGGATTGTTATTTTGATTTCAATTCCTTTAACGGTGATGTATCTATTAAAGCCGAAAGCAGACTATCTACCAGATGGTAATCAAAATCTGGCGTTTGCTTTTATTTTGCCACCGCCCGGTGCCAATATTCATACAATTGAAAAAGAAATGGGAGAGATTGTTGCGAGTCGTATGCAACCCCATGTTGAAGATAAGAAAGAGCCTTATGTTAGACATTACTTCTTTGTTGCGTTTTCTCGCGGTGTTTTTATGGGTGCAAGGGCGAAGTATGATGAAGAAGTAGATAAACTTGTTCCTTTAGTTAATTCTGTTGTTCAGGGCTTTCCTGACTCGATTGCGTTTGCGAAACAATCATCCTTATTTCGCGGCTTTGGCTCAGGTCGTACAATCGATATTAATATTCAATCAAAAGACTTACCTGCATTAATGAATACGGCCTTAAGTGCGTTTGTTTCACTATCAGGTCTTTATCCAAATACTCGTCCGCGTCCGGGGCTGCAACTAGCACAACCTGAATTAAGACTAATTCCGAATGAACGACGCATATCAGAAGCAGGCTGGGATCGTTCTGCTGTTGCTGCGTTTTCACAGACTTTAGGTGATGGCCGTTTTATTGGCGATTATTTTAATGGTGAAGAAACACTGGATATTATTCTGAGGGCAAAACATTGGGATACGCCAGAAGAATTAGCCGCTATTCCCGTTATGACTTCTGAAGCGGGTATTTTGCCTTTGAGTGAATTAGTCGACGTTGTGCGTACCGCAGGGCCTGAACAAATAAGACGGATCAATAGAAGAAGAACGGTCACACTTGAAGTTTCTCCGCCAGCTGATGTAACGCTGGAAGAAGCGTTAGATATTATTAAGAGAGACATAGAACCGCAAATACTGGAGCAGTTACCGGAAGATGGTGATATTCAATATGGTGGTACTGCAGATAAATTAACCACAGCATTGAATAACTTACTTGGTAGCTTTTTATTAGCCATTACGATTCTGTATTTATTAATGAGCGCCTTGTTCCGATCGTTTCGGGATAGTTTATTAGTGATGTTATCAATACCGCTGGCAACTTTCGGCGGTGTATTGGCATTGTATTTAATTAATCTGGTGAGTTTTCAATCTATGGATTTATTAACCATGATTGGCTTTATTATCTTACTTGGCTTAGTGGTGAATAACGCTATTTTATTGGTGCATCAAGCCCGTACTGCGGAAAGAGAAGGGCATTCAAGAAGAGATGCCGTCGAGCAAGCTGTTTCATTGCGGTTACGACCTATTATGATGAGTACGATGACTAGCATCTTTGGTATGTTGCCGTTGCTATTAGTGCCGGGTGCAGGTACTGAACTGTATCGAGGTTTGGCTGGCGTTATTGTTGGCGGCATGATGGTCAGCACTTTTTTTACGCTTATCTTACTGCCCAGTTTGTTACGCATTGGCGAAAGTAAAAAGCCAGCTACAATATAAACGAAAGGTTATAAACGATAAGGTAACAGTTCGCATTTAAAGAGTTTTATGCTTGCGACCGATAGTATTTATACGAAAATAGGCGAAGTAAGTTATAAATAATATTTAATATGAAAATAGTTCAACAAATTATCCTGTATGTTGTTTTGATAAGCAGTGGCCTATCGAATGCCTATGCCAATCGCTATGAGTTGAGTAGCACAGGCGATACTGTTCTTGGTGAAATAAAAACAGTCATTGCGGAAGAAAGGGACACTTTGCTTGATATAGGTCGTCGACATGGCTTTGGATATCAGGATATGAAACTGGTCAATGTCGGTGTTGATACCTGGTTACCGGGAGAGGGCAAAGAAATAACTTTGCCAGCAAAGTTTATTCTTCCTGTTGCTCCAAAAGAGGGCATTGTTTTGAATGTGCCGGAAATGAGGCTCTACTATTATTTGCCAAAGCAAGAGGGTAAGCCTCAAGAAGTAGTTACCCATCCTTTAGGTGTTGGTCGTGAAGGCTGGAATACGCCTTATATGAAAACCTATATTGCCGAGAAAAAGAAAAATCCCAATTGGTATCCACCTGAATCTATTAGGAAAGAACACGAAGAAGCCGGCGATCCGTTACCGAAAATAGTGAAGTCTGGCCCTGATAATCCATTAGGTTTTTTTGCTATGCGTTTAGGGCAACCTAATTACTTAATACATGGTACTAATAAACCGTATGGATTGGGTATGCGAGTCAGTCATGGTTGTATTCGATTGTATCCGGAAGACATTGAGTCTTTATTTTCACAAGTGTCACTAAAAACATCCGTTAATATTATTAATCAACCATATAAGATTGGTGTTAAGGAAAATGTCATCTATCTGGAAGCGCATCCTTTTCTTGTCGAAGACACTGAAAAATTTGAAAACAATTTAACCAGTGTTGTAGCTTTAATTGTCGAGATATCAAAAGACAGAAAATACGAGCTTGATTGGGACGCGGCATACAATGCAATTAATAATCCTACCGGCTTACCTATCGCGATTGGTATGTTATTACCTAAAGTAATGTCTGTTCAGGTAAATACTCAGAGAAATGTTCATACAAAGGCTAATGAACAAGCTGTAGAAACATTGAAGTTAACAGAAACTGAAGTTGAAACACTTGAAAATAAAGTGACTAAAAAACTAGAAGCTGATTTAACTCAGGCTGAGAAATTTGCTTTGGAATTGCGACTTGATTCAGAGCTGGAAAGTAATTAACTGCTTAAACCTCTGTACTCATACAATTGTTCTTGTTCTAATCGTAGCGCTTATATCCATATAATAGGTCGCTTCGGCTCTGGCTTCTTGCCGTATTTTTGCGGCTGCTCCTGCTCGCAGCATACAGTCCATCCTGGACATAAAAAAAGCCCTGATGAACAGGGCTTTTGATGAAACTAAATATTTAAAACTACTATTATTTCGCCATCGCTTTTTCGAACATACGATCAAGCTTTTCAGAATTTGCTTTACAACATTCTAATGCAGAATCTGCAGTTTTTTGTGCTTCACTTGCAGCTTTTGCAGCATCAGAAGCGGTGCTATTAGCTTTTGTTGCAAGACTATGTGCAGCATTAGCTTTTGATAGTGCTTCTTTAGCGGTAGCTTCAATAGCTTTTAGTTGGTCAGTGCTCGCACAACCGCCTAATAGTGAAAGTGATAGTGCAATAGCGGAAATTTTAATTATTTTAGACATGCTTTGATCTCCAGTTAAATTAAATAAATTTTCGTCCAGGAATCCCTAGTTTTAGTCTTTCAATAATGACCTATTCCAGATTGTTAATCAATTCTTATGAAAATAATAAAATCAGTTATGTGCGCTAATTCATTAATAATGTTCAATTAATGTCTTTACCAGCCACCTGAACTATGTGCAGACTTTCGACGTTTATCATAATGATCAAAAGTAAAGCTCGTTAACGCTGTTTCCAATCCTGACATTGGATTATCGGCACAATATTCATTCAGCCATTCGAGTACTTCCGTTTCATTCATTGAACCTGCGATATTGAAAGTTTTTTCTGTAAAGATATTGTAAGCGGTCAAAAAGCCCTTTATATAATGCTTATACTTTGCGTTGTTTTCGCCACTCATTTCTTTATTAAATCCAAAACAGGATTTTTTTCCTACTCCCCAAACAGCATAATTGCCGTCAGCATCAACGGCCATGACTATTGTTGGTGCTAGCATTAAAAAGCTTAATACGATAATTAAAGACTTCATTTTTCTTCCTCGTTTATCATATAAGGTAAATTTATTATTAATTAGTTTTACTTTAATAACATACTGCGTCCGGAAAACTGGGTTTTTAGAAAGTCCATTTGATCAGCTAGAATTCTTCTATTCGATAGTGCCAGATATTCAGCCCAGTTTGGAATGAATGGAATAGCGAGTAATGGCATATTTGCCTGTTCAGGCGTACGATTTGCTTTGCGCGTATTACAATGTCTACATGCCGTGACAACATTCGACCAACGGTCTCTGCCACCTTTCGATATAGGAATAATATGATCACGCGTTAGTGATATTTCTTTGTATTTATGACCGCAATACATGCATAAATGCGCATCACGCAGAAATAATTCACGATTTGTTAATGGTGGAGTAGTGCGTTTTGCGTGTTTCAGTTGATTAGAACGTTTTACCGCAATAATGGAATTGATTTCGACAATAGAACGTTGCCCTGTTGCGCGATTGATGCCGCCTTTAAACGTAAAAAGGCTATCTCCCGCTGTCCAGGCAATCATTTCACGCGCATAAAGATTGACTGCATCCTGCCAAGGCAGCCACCTAACAGGCGAACCGGCAACATCAAGTCTTAAAATTAATGGCGCCATATCACTATTGTTCTTGCTCAGAGTTTTGTAAAGTCACCATAACACCCTTTATTAGAATGTAAGTGCCATTCTTATGCGAAAGGTTCAATAGGTCAAGTTTGAGATAAATACTAAATGAAAGAATTAGAAAGATTACTTCAG
>JBMZNW010000001.1:0-15715 GCA_049619915.1 Gammaproteobacteria bacterium | reverse complement strand
AAAAAAACGATTAAATGAAAAAAAATATTTAACTAAAGAAGAATTAGAAAAAACATCATTCACAAATTCAAATATACAAGATTGTAAAGTTTGTACTTCAGATAATGAAGTTATTACGTGATCCAAAAAGCGGTTGTCCATGGGATAAAGAGCAAACTATCGATTCAATAAAAGGCCATACCATTGAAGAAACATACGAACTTATCGATGCCATAGACAGAGAGGATATGAATGATATCAAAGATGAGCTCGGCGATTTGTTATTCCATATTATCTTTTATTCTGAAATGGCGGATGAAAAAGGGCATTTTGATTTTAAATCCGTAGTCGAACAGGTTTGTAACAAACTCGAACGTCGTCACCCTCATGTATTTGAAGATGAAAAGGCAGAGAATCGAGAGCAAGTTAAAGTACTATGGGAAAGAATAAAGAAACAAGAGCGCCGTAACGCAGATACACAAACAGAAAAAAAAACTACTGGATGATGTTGGTCAGCATATGCCAGCACTGCAAACGGCAACGAGATTACAAAAAAGAGCAGCCAGCGTCGGTTTTGGCTGGGACAATAGCGAAGACATGCTCGATAAAATCGACGAAGAACTAAAAGAACTGCGTGAAGCAGTTAAAATTGGCGATAACATAGAACATATTACTGAAGAACTTGGTGATTTAATGTTTTGTTGCGTTAATCTAGCGCGATTCTGTCGAATAGACTCAGAACTGGCATTACGTGCGACAAACGAAAAGTTTATTAAGCGTTTTAATTATATTGAAGAAACCTTACAGAAAAATAATAAAACACTGGAAGAAGCGACTCTGGAAGAGATGGATGCACTTTGGGATGAAGCGAAAACGCAAGCTATTTAATTTTACCTGACTTTATATCTGTCTTTTGAAATAAGTCTACCGTTGCCATTAAATCTAAATTCACTAATCCACTTGTTTGAACTTTTCCTTTTCGGAATATAAAACCAGGTTTTATTTAATACATGGTTAAAACAATCATCATTGATTGTTTCATGATCAGGTGGCCCTAATTTGAACAACACCTCTGCTTCAGAAACATTATTTTTTAGGATTAAAAAATCCTTCATATCAATTGCATCAGCAGAGGCTTGATTAGCATAAAGTAGAGTAAAGAGGAGGAGGATACTTTTCTTCATGTTTTATTTTGTGCTTATTAATACTCTATTGAGTTTCTCTAGCTAAGTTGGTTCATTTCTATGCGTAAAAAAGACAAAAAAAAGGATGCAAATTCTTTTTGCACCCGAGGGGAGGAGATATACAGTATCTGATACTGCATACCTCATGCCATATAAAATTATTTTTTAAAACAATAGCTTATAAATAGCTAAAACTAATGATGAAGTGTTTGCCGCTAATTCGCGGCAAAGATTTGACGATTTGTAGGAAAATAGATGTCGCTTAAGGGCTTTGCTTTACTCTGCGTCTTTATCGTGCTCTAGCAGCGCATAAGCAGAGTGATTATGTATAGACTCAAAGTTTTCTGATTCGACAACATAGCCAAGAATACGATCTTCTTCATTGAATTTAACAGCAACATCACGCACGATATCTTCGACAAATTTAGGATTGTCATAGGCACGTTCGGTTACGTATTTTTCATCAGGGCGTTTCAATAAGCCGTAAAGCTCGCAAGAGGCAACATCTTCAATAATGTCGATGAGTTCTTCTATCCACATAAAGTCAGCCATTCTTACACAAGCAGTAATATGTGAGCGTTGATTATGTGCACCATAATCAGAAATGTTTTTTGAGCACGGACATAATGAGGTAACAGGTACTAATACTTTAACCAATACATGTGGTTTGCTATCAATTATTTTCCCAATAAATGAAACTTCATAATCCATTAAGCTCTTAACACCAGAAATAGGTGCTTCTTTATTAACAAAATAAGGGAAAGTCATTTCGATATCGCCTGACTCGGCGTTAAGACGTTCCGTCATTTCTTCGATCATGCGTTTGAAAGACTGAACCGTTATTTCGTATTCATGATCGTTCAAAATTTCAACAAAGCGAGACATATGTGTGCCTTTGTATTCTTCTGGCAGGTTCACATACATATTAAAATTGGCAACGGTGTGTTGTTCACGGCCGGAGCGGTCGCTGACAACGACAGGGTGTTTAATATTTTTGATACCAACTTTATCAATCGCGATATGTCTGGTATCTAATGTATTTTGTGTATCAGGTATTTCTGATGTTGCCGATGCTGTTTGGCTCATAAATATATTCCAATAAACTGATTTTTATATTTGTTTTCTTTAATTGTAGTAAAAATAAATGTAACGATATTGAGTGATTCTACGCTAATTGCGTTTTATATACATTGTTTGTCTAATTAAAACTTATTTGTTCCTGTTGATAATATAATCTGCAACTGCTCGCAAGGTATCTGCTCTTTCATCAAAAACATCTAGACAATCAATCGCTTTATTATATAAATCATCTGCCGCCTTTTTGGCTCCTTCAAGCCCCAATAGTTCAGGGTAGGTCGGTTTATTCTGTTCCATATCAGAGCCTTGCGGCTTGCCTAGCGTTTCTGTGTCGCTCTCGATATCGAGAATGTCATCTTTTATTTGAAAAGCCAAACCAATGCATTTTGCATATTCCGAGATACGCGAGAGTTGATCGCTATCAACCTTTTTAGCAGATAATGCACCTAATTCTGCACTTGCCCTGATCAAAGCCCCGGTTTTGTGAAGATGCATGTTTTCAAGTTCGGTTATATTTAGCGACTTGCCTACAGAGGCTAAATCAATCGCTTGTCCACCAGCCATACCACGCGAACCACTAGCAATCGCTAATGTATTTATCATCGCCAGACGTTGTTCGCAGTCGACCTTAATTTTTTCATCTTCTGCAAGAATATGAAATGACAACGCTTGTAACGCATCACCGGCCAATATAGCCGTCGCTTCATCGTATTTTTTATGGCAGGTCGGTCTGCCACGACGAAGATCATCATCATCCATAGAAGGTAAATCATCATGTATTAAAGAATAAGCATGAATGATTTCCACGGCACAAGCAGGGCCATCAAGTTCCGTTATATCAACACCAAAAGCTTCGCCTGTCGCATAAACCAATACCGGACGAACGCGTTTGCCATCGCTTAAAACGGAGTATCGCATTGCTTCATGTAATGTTTCCGGTTGAATAGAGGCCTTAGGTAACCAATGCTCAAGTGCTGTATCCACAGACTTTTGATAAGCCTGTAATCTTTCCTTAAATTCTGACATGTTTGTTATTAATTATTATTATTTAAAAATTATTCTGGGTTAAAAGGTTCAAGTTCAGCTTTGCCGTTTTTTTCTAACAGTATGCTGACTTTTTGTTCTGCTTCGCTCAATGCTTGCTGACAGGCTTTTGTTAATTTGATGCCACGCTCAAAATATTCCAACGATTCTTCTAAAGATAAATCGCCTTTTTCCATTTTTTCGACCAACTGTTCAAGTTCAGCCAGTGTTTTTTCAAAGTTTATTGAGTCTGATTTCTTTGGCACAAGAAGCCTCTGTTTCTTTGTTTATGCAGTATTGAGATAAAAAAGAGGCGCTATATTAGCATCACTTAGCATCATTACCAGTCGTCATCACGCTAAAATACTGATGAATGGCTAAATTCCGCAATATGTAGAGGTTTTAAAATAAATCAATACTACATTGTGTGATTTACATGCGGTATCCTATCGCACAAATTAATTAGTAGAGAGATTAAATCGTTGTCTTCAAAATACGATGCCTCCGATATTGAAGTATTAACGGGTCTTGACCCGGTTCGTAAGCGACCGGGAATGTATACCGATACAACACGCCCTAATCACCTTGTTCAGGAAGTCCTAGACAATAGTGTCGATGAAGCTATTTCCGGTCATGCAACAAAAATAGATGTAACACTACATAAAGACGGCTCTGTTTCTGTCAGTGATGACGGCCGTGGTATGCCTGTCGACAAACATCCGGGAGAAAAAATTTCGGGTGTAGAAGTCATTTTGACCAAGCTTCATGCTGGTGGAAAATTCTCGAATAAAAATTATCAATTCTCCGGCGGTTTGCATGGTGTCGGGGTTTCAGTCGTCAATGCCTTATCGAAAAAGCTGGAAGTGTTGGTAAAACGAGGTGGCAAGGAATACAGCATTTCTTTTAAAAATGGTGATAAAAGTACACCACTCAAACAAACCGGTACTGTCGGCCAACGAAATACAGGCACGACAATCCGTTTCTGGCCGGACGCAAAATATTTTGATTCGACTAATTTTGCCGTTGCCAAATTAAAACATTTAATGCGTGCAAAAGCGGTACTTTGCTCAGGTTTAAAAATCACCTTTCAGGACGAAGCGAAAAAAGATAAAGCAGAATGGTGTTATGAAGACGGAATTAAAACTTATCTTGCCGAAGAATTAGCCGGTGCAGAGTTATTACCGCCCGAACCGTTCTTAGGATCGATGCAGTCAGAACACGAAGGTGTCGACTGGGCGGTGCACTGGATCGCAGAACCTGCTGAAATGGTCACTGAAAGTTATGTCAATCTCGTACCGACAGCGCAAGGCGGAACACATGTTAATGGTATGCGCCAAGGCTTGTTGGATGCCATTCGTGATTTTTGTGAATCTAGAAATCTCTTACCACGAGGCGTAAAACTAGCGGCTGATGATGTTTGGGATAATTGTTGTTATATCTTATCGGTAAAAATGGAAGATCCGCAGTTTGCCGGGCAAACGAAAGAACGATTGTCTTCACGCGAATGTGCTACTTTTGTTTCTGGTGTTGTGAAAGACGCTTTAAGCCAATGGCTGCATCAGCATGTAGAAATGGGCGAACGCATAGCTGAGTTAGTGATTGAATCAGCGCAAAAAAGACTGAAATCAAATAAGAAAATAGTTCGTAAAAAAGTCAGTGGTGGTCCTGCATTACCGGGGAAATTGGCTGACTGCTCAATGCAAGATATCAACGTTGCTGAATTGTTTTTAGTGGAAGGTGATTCTGCTGGTGGTTCAGCCAAACAAGCACGTGATCGTGAATTTCAGGCGGTGATGCCGTTACGTGGGAAAATATTAAATACTTGGGAAGTTGATTCTGGCGAAGTACTTTCATCTAAAGAAGTGCACGATATTGCTGTCGCTATAGGTGTCGATCCGGGTTCAAATGATTTATCCGGTTTACGTTATGGCAAAATTTGTATTCTTGCCGATGCAGATTCTGATGGTTTACACATCGCCACATTAATATGCGCTTTATTTCTAAAACATTTTAAAACTCTTGTTGAGAATGGACATGTATATGTCGCCATGCCGCCGCTCTATCGAATCGATGTTGCGAAAGATGTTTACTACGCATTGGATGATGCTGAAAAGCAGGGTGTGCTCGATAAGATAGCCGCTGAAAAGAAACGCGGTAATGTTTCTGTACAACGCTTTAAAGGTTTGGGTGAAATGAATCCGATTCAATTACGTGAAACAACAATGGCAACAGAAACACGTCGGTTAGTGCAATTAACCTTACCGAATGAAAAGCAGGCTGAAAAAGTAATGGATATGTTGCTGGCTAAAAAGCGTGCTAATGATAGAAAGAAATGGTTAGAGACGAACGGTGATAAAGCTGCGCTTGCTTAGGAATACTTCTAACTGATTTTATTGAGAATGACGCTTTTGGAATTATAAAAAAAACGATTCATCATTTTTTTCTCCAAAAGTATCAAGTCAGCAGCAGTTTGGTTATTTGCAGTATTAGGATCGCTTTCAGTTATTTTTAAATAGCGCTCTGATGTGTTTAAAAATTTATTTTTAATATCAGTATCCATGTTCAGCTACCTCTTAAATGAGATTGAAAAGGTAAGAGCTAAGTATTAAACCTGTATGACAAATTAATGATTTTTAAATGTCATTTTGTAGCTAATTTGAAGCTATGAAACGAAGTTAATTATATAAAACAAGCGGGTAGAGTAATTCCTGTTTGGGTTAGGAAATGTTCCCAAGGGTGTTCCTAGAAATATTCTTGGAAATATTCCTAAAATTTATTTAGAGGAAAAATTAATGTCTGACACACTAAGTTTTGATTTCGAACAAAACGAACAACAGCCATTACAAGAGTTTACCGAAAAGGCGTATCTGGATTATTCCATGTACGTCATTCTCGACCGTGCTTTGCCACATATTGGCGATGGTTTAAAACCGGTGCAACGCCGTATCGTCTATGCCATGTCTGAATTAGGTCTTAAAGCGACGGCCAAATATAAAAAATCAGCACGTACAATTGGTGATGTATTAGGTAAGTTTCATCCTCACGGTGACTCAGCCTGTTACGAAGCGATGGTATTGATGGCACAGGATTTTTCTTATCGTTATCCACTCATTGATGGGCAAGGTAACTGGGGTTCGCTTGATGATCCGAAGTCCTTTGCGGCAATGCGTTATACGGAATCGAAATTAACCAAGTATGCCGATGTTTTATTATCAGAAGTAGGGCAAGGTACTGTTGATTGGGTGCCTAATTTTGATGGTACTTTGGAAGAACCGAAAGTTTTGCCTGCTCGCTTACCTAATATTTTATTGAACGGCACAACAGGTATTGCTGTCGGTATGGCGACCGATATTCCGCCACATAATTTAAAAGAAGTTGCCAGCGCTTGCATTCGTTTGTTAGAAGCGCCAAAGAGTACCGTTAAAGAATTATGTGAACACATTAAAGGTCCTGACTACCCAACCAAAGCAGAGATCATTACGCCTGCCTCTGAAATAGAACAAATGTATGAGACGGGTAATGGCACAATTAAAATGCGTGCGATTTGGGAAAAGGAAGACGGTAATATTGTTATAACCGCACTGCCTCATCAAAGTTCAGGTAGTAAAATTCTTGAACAGATTGCCGCGCAAATGCAGGCTAAGAAATTGCCTATGTTGGAAGATTTGCGTGATGAATCTGATCATGAAAATCCGATTCGCCTAATTTTAATTCCTCGTTCTAATCGCGTTAATCTGGAAGAGTTAATGCTGCATCTTTATGCCACGACCGATCTTGAACGTAATTATCGAGTAAACCTAAACATCATTGGTTTGAATGGCCGTCCGCAGGTTAAAGATCTTAGAGGCATACTAAAAGAATGGTTGGAATACAGAACCGAAACGGTTCGTCGAAGATTACAGTTCCGCCTCGATAAAGTTCTTGCGCAAATTCATATTCTCGAAGGTTTGATGATCGCTTATCTGAATATTGATGAAGTTATTCAGATTATTAGAGAAGAAGATAATCCTAAAGCGGAATTAATGAAGCGCTTTAAATTGAGTGATATTCAAGCCGATGCTGTACTTGATTTAAAATTACGTAAGTTAGCCAAACTCGAAGAAATAAAAATCAAAGGCGAACTTGATGAATTAAGTGCGGAACGCAAAGAGTTGGAAACAACACTAGGTTCAGCGCAACGTTTAAAAACATTAGTTAAAAAAGAAATTCAGGCTGATGCAGAAGAGTTTGGTGATGATCGAAAATCACCGCTTAAAGAAGGCGCTGAAGCAAAAGCCATGGACGAGACCAGTCTTATTCCAACTGAGCCGGTTACGATTGTGCTTTCAGAAAAAGGTTGGGTCAGAGCGGCAAAAGGTCATGACGTTGATCCGGAATCATTAAACTATAAAAGTGGTGATGCATTTAAACAGGCCAGTTTGGGACGAAGTAATCAATTAGCTGTGTTTATTGATTCAGGTGGACGTTGTTATTCTTTACCTGCGCATTCATTACCTTCTGCCAGAAGTTTAGGTGAACCGGTTTCTGCCCGTTTAACGCCGCCGGATGGTGTTACGTTTGAAGGCGTTATGGCAGGCGATCCGAAGTCAGTTTATTTAGTCGGTTCTGATGCCGGTTATGGTTTTATGGTTAAACTAGAAGATGTTTATACCAAGAACCGAAACGGTAAATCGATTATATCAGTACCGAAAGGTGGTAAAGCTTTAGCACCAACTAAAGTCAATGATATTGAAAACGATTGGGTCGTTGCCGTGACATCAATTGGCCGCATGCTAACGTTTCCTATTAGTGAATTAACTTTGCTACCAAAAGGTAAAGGTTTAAAGATTATTCAAATACCACCGGCAAAATTTAAAACACGTGAAGAATATGTGGTCGCAATGACTGCAATGGGCGAAACAGATAAGTTAACGATTTATGCTGGTAAAAAACATAAAACGATGAAATCTGATGAGCAGGAATATTATATTGGTGAACGTGGTCGACGAGGCAATATGTTAACGCAAGGATATAGAAACGTAATTCGTATCAAAGCGGAATAGATAATAAAGGCCTATTTAACATGATTTATTGAATGAAAATTCAATAATTGCTAGTGTACTGACAACATTACGACAGTCTTTAACACAAGCCTGAGTTATATACTTGCCATGAAAAAACACTATACGAATCAGTCTCTGAAAATAGCAGTTTGCTCATTATTAATTTTTTCACTATCAGCCTGTTCAGATAAAGAAGAAGCAAAGCCTGCCAATACAAGTGCGACCACAAGCACAGCAACTTCCAATACAAGCGTCACAACAACTGTTGAAACAGATAACGAATCAGTTGATTGGGCGAAATTTGGTAATAATTACGAAAATCACCGATTCAGTCAGTTAGAGCAGATAACGACAGAAAATGTTGGGCAGTTGGAGCTGGCCTGGTCGTATAAAACAGGCATCAAGAAAACCTTTCAAACCAGTCCTATCGTAATTGATGGGATTATGTACATTACCACGCCTTTGAATGATGTTGTTTCGCTGAATGCGGAAACGGGTGAAGAGATATGGCGATATAAACATGATCTACAAGGGGATAAGTTTTGTTGTGGACCTTCGAATCGTGGGCCTGCTGTTTCAGATGGAAAGGTTTTTACCGTAACAATAGATGCTCGCTTGATTGCGTTAGATCAAAACACAGGTGAGAAATTGTGGGATGTCGCTATCTCCGATCCTAATTCAGGCGTAGATGAAGCATTAGAAGCCGTGGTCGGTATGGAAGAATTAAGTGGCGCTGTTAAAACCGGAGCTTCAGGCCATAGTGCCAGCCTTGCACCACTCGTTTATGACGGCAAAGTATTTGTCGGTATTACGGGTGCCGGTTATGGCCTGCATATGGAGGTTGAACAAGATGGTAAGCCTACTTTAGCTGTAGGTGGTTTAGCTGGCGGTGGTCATGGATTACGTGGGTTTATGCTGGCTTATGATGTTAATACCGGTGAAGTTATTTGGCGTTGGTATAGTTCATCCGAAGAAGATTGGATCGGTGATTGGGTTGAAACAGCTTCCGGTGGCGAAAGCTTTAATCGCAATATAGAAAAAGAAAAAGCAAACAATGAAAAATATAAAGACGCTTGGAAACAAGGCGGTGGTTCTATCTGGACGACACCGGCACTAGATACAGAACTTGGTTTACTTTATTTTGGTACCGGTAATCCATCACCGCAAATGGAAGATTCTACTCGACCTGGCGACAATCGAAACACGGTTAGTCTCGTTGCAGTTGATGTGAATACAGGTAAACTGAAATGGGCCTATCAGCAAGTACCGCATGATCGTTGGGGTTATGATGTTGCTAGCCCACCTGTGTTAATTGATTTCAAAAAAGACGGCAAAGTTATTAAGGCCGTTTCTCAAGCGAGTAAAATGGGTTGGTTGTTCGTGCATGATAGAGCAACGGGTGAATTACTTTTACGCTCTGACGCATTCGTTCCTCAAGAAAATTTGTTTGCGCAACCAACGGAAGAGGGCGTGCGTATTGCACCGAGCACGTTTGGTGCGACTACATGGTCATCGGCTGCGTATTATCCGGAATTAAACTCCATGTTCATTGCCGGTATTTACACGGCAGCGAAATTTTATTCAAAAAAATTGACGCCGGAACCCGGAAAACCCTGGGAGAGTTTTACTTTTTTTAAACCAACAACCGATCCGACTTGGGGCAATATTACGTCTGTTGATCTGACGACAGGGGAAATAAAGTGGGAAGTGAAAACAGAACAACCAATGGTTGGCGGTGTGTTAGCTACTGCTGGTGGACTTCTTTTTGCTGGTGAAGGTAATGGTAACTTTAATGCTTATGAAGCTAAAACGGGTAAGCAACTTTGGCAATATAGAAGTAAATACGGTGTAAATGCACCTCCTATTAGTTACAAACTAAATGGCACACAATATATCGCCGTTGCTTCAGGCGGTAGTGGGCTTTTTAAATATCCAATGGGTGATGAAGTATTAGTATTTAAACTCAAGCAATAAATGTTTGAGTGAACTATTAAATTTTCGGTGGTGGTGGTTTTGACATTTCATGTCTTACTTTTTCAAGTCGTTCTTTCGTTTCTTTACGTCGTCCTTCGTCAGCAAGTTCTCTTCCTGGACGTGCTGGCGCATCAAGTGCTTTTAAATACATCGCTTCGGCTTGTTTGAACTTTCCGAGCTTCTTCATGAAGTCGCCGTAGAAAAAGTTAATATCAATACCGTCGGGATTCATTGCTATGGCCTTGTCCAGATGATCTTTAGATAAATCAAGGTCACCAAAGGCAATCGGCCATTCCGGTACCAGAAAATACAAGGCGCCAAGAAAAGTATGCGCTGCTCCTTTTGATGCTGTTGAATCGATATTAATTGATTGTTCCAGTGCATCACGGGAATGGGTGACGGCCTTTAATGCTCTTAATGTACCAATGGCACCGGCATAGGTTGAGTAAATAATACCTTCCCAAAGATAGGCATCGGCATTATCAGGTTGTTTTTCACGTAAGCTAGTGACCTGATTTGCTAATTTCTCCAGGGCTTTTTCATGTTCTTTCTTGTCGAGGGTGTATTTTATTTTCGCCCATTCTTGTTGTAGCTGTTTTATTTCATCATTTATTTCTGCATGAGTAGAAAAAGCCGTAAATATAAGCAGCAAGCTTATAAAGAATTTACCGTGTAATAAGGTTCTCATCAGTTATTCCTAAAATTGAGAGCGAAAATAGTGTTTGAAGCGAATATAATAACCAAAATAATGATTTATTACAGGAGGGTAACATGACACAAATGTTCAGCGATGAAGAATTAAAACAATTTAAATCCGCCCAAACTGATGCATTCCACTCTCCGGTCCCGACACAGATCATTTCTAACGGTGAATTCAATCCTTCGCCGCAGTCCGAGCAACAGAATCAAGTTGAAAACAGAATAAAACAATTGGCTGACGAATTTGGCAAGAAACAAGGACTTAATCGTCGACAATTTTTAACCAGTGCATCAGGTATGGCCGCAGCCTTTTTAGCAATGAATGAGGTTTTTGGCCCAATGTTTATGGTTAATGAAGCAGAAGCTGCTGAGCCGGAACGTGCAATCGAACGTGTTAACTCATTACGCGATCAATTTATCTTTGATGACCAAACTCATTTTGTTCATGATGATTTTAAACAAGATGGAATATTAAACTTATCTCGCTTCGCCGCTGAACATTGGCAAGCAGGTCTTTCAAAAGATCAACTCAGTTTGAGTGATTTAAAGTTTCAAAACTTTATTCGGCAAATCTTTTTAAATAGTGATACAAAAATTGCATTACTTAGCGGTGCGCCTTTTGATGATCCGGACTGGTGGTTGTTGCCAAATGATCAAATTCGGGATGCGGTTGTTGCCGTTAATAAACTGGCCGGTACTCGGCGAATGTATGGTCATTTTGTTATCACGCCGAATCAAGATGGCTGGATGGATAAAGTAATCGAAGTTTTAGAAAACGGACATACTGATTCATGGAAGTCTTATACGATTGGCGATCCATTAACTTCGTCGACGAAATACCCCTGGCGATTAGATGATGAGGAACTGATGTATCCTTTTTATGAAAGAGCCGTTAAAGCCGGGGTTGTTAATATGGCGATTCATAAAGGTCTAATGCCAGCCGATTATGAACAAAGTTGGTCGGAAGTTTGGAAATATGCAACGGCCTGGGATATTGGCAAAGCTGCTAAAGATTGGCCGGATATGAATTTTATTATTTACCATGCCTGCTTACGTCCGGCATTTGAATTACCGGATCAAGCATTAGCCGAATTTGAAGCGACAGGTGAAATAAAATGGGCCAGTGATTTGGCGCGTATTCCTGAAGAATATGGTGTCGATAATGTCTATGCTGATCTGGGTACTTGTTTTGCTAATTCGGCGACAGCCAATCCGCGTTTTGCAGCTGCTTTATTAGGCACATTGATAAAAGGTTTAGGTGCTGATCATGTGGTTTGGGGAACCGATTCAGTCTGGTATGGTTCGCCACAGTGGCAGATAGAAGCATTACGTCGTCTGGAAATTCCTGAAGACATGCAAAAGAAACATGGTTTTGCACCATTAGGTCCAGCCGATGGAGAAGTTAAAAATAAAATCTTTGGTTTGAATTCAGCGAAACTCTATAATCTCGACCCGAAAACGGCGTTGCAAGCTGTTAAGAATGATGGCTTAGCGCAATTAAAACAGAAATATTCAGATATAGCCGAAGTGCGCGATAACGAACGCTACGGTTATATCACTTAAGCAAAACGAAATTTAATTACGTATTAACATTTACTATAAAAAATAAGATTTATTTGGTTTAGAAAAAATGACTTTTTTAAAAAAATGCCGGGACTTTATTGCATTTCTTTTCAGACGAGGTGTGTTTTGGTTTGGCTTCTATATTCGTCCTCCTATTCATTGGTTTATCGGTTTGTTTTCAAAAGTAGGGAATCCACCTGTTTTTAATAACGAAGTCTTTCCGTGGATCAAATCCTTAGAAGAAAATTTTGAAGCGATTCGTGCAGAAGCAATGAACATGCTTAAAGAGCGTGACAAGATTCCACCGTTACGTGATGTTTCTCCTGATCATGATCGTATTGCTGTTGATGACAAATGGCAGTCGCTATTTATCTGGGGCTACAATTATAAATTTGAGCGAAATGCGGGTCTTTGTCCGGTAACCACACGCGAAGCTGAAAAAGTCCCTGGTTTAATTTCTGCTTTTTATTCTGTGCATGCACCGGGTACACATTTACCTCGACATTATGGCCCAACAAAAGGAACCATTACCTGTCATTTGGGATTAACGATCCCTAAGGAAAAAGGTTGTCGTATCTCGGTCGATGATAAAGAGTATGAATGGCATGAAGGTAAATGTTTTGTATTTGATGATACTTATTATCATGAAGTCTGGAATGATACCGAAGAAGATCGTGTGATATTGCTTATTCAGTTTGAACGTCCATTGGGTCAACCGGGCAAAGCGATAGCTGATGGTTTTATGTGGTTGATACGACGCAGTCCTTTTATCCAAACAACATTAGCTCGGGTTAAATATTGGGAAGAGTTAATTACTGGTGGAGATAGCGATATAAAGGATAAAGCAAGTAACTAGCAAGTTGATATGTAGAAACATATCTGCATGCATTAAATTTCTCAATGAAAGACAATAAAGCAATCATAATAATTAGCGATCTTGATGGTACTTTACTTGATCATAATAATTATCGATTCGATGCAGCGCTACCGGCATTAAAATTTGTTGAAGATAATCAACTTCCTTTAATCTTAAATAGCAGCAAAACAGCAGCAGAAATAAAACTCATACGTAAATCTTTAAAAAACCATTATCCTTTCGTAGTAGAAAATGGCGCCGGTATTTATTTGCCCCTTAAAGTAGAAAAGAATGTAGAAGAGGATGCAGGAGACTATCAGCTAATCAAGTTTGGCAAAGAGAGAAAAGAAATACTTTCTATTTTGACTGAGATAAAACAAAAACTGAAAATATCATACGCCGGATTTAATGATATGAGTGTAGCAGAGCTTATGTCTTCTACTGGATTAAACGAACAGCAGGCTGAGTTAGCAAAGCAACGTGATTTTACTGAACCACTAGAATGGCAAGATGATGGGCATAAATGGCAATTATTTTGTCAGGAACTTGATGCAGTAGGATTGTCTTTTGCTAAAGGCGGACGTTTTATTTCTGTCTCTTCTAGCGTTGATAAAGGCCAATCTTTGAACTGGTTAAAAAATTATTACAAGGAAGAATACAATGTAAACCCTATAATTATTGCATTGGGTGATAGTGATAATGATAAAGAAATGTTAGAAAATGCAGATTATCCGGTTTTAGTTAAATCACCTGTGCATGATTTCCCTGATATCAAGGCAGATAATATACTTTATACAACTGAATATGGCCCGGCTGGATGGAACGAGGGCGTAACTAAACTTTTAAACTCACTACTATAAGAAACTAAAGATGGCTGACTTTTACCAGAATGGCATTATCACAACGCTACATAATTTATCTGATCGCTCTGTTGAAGATTTAGAAGCAGAGTTAGTTGAATTTGCGAAAATACGTCCTATGGCACTGGTATTACCGTGTCTCTATTCAGAATTGCAGGGGCCTGCTTTAAGTAACATTGTTGATGAATTATGCAAGGTACCTTATTTATCCGAAATTGTTATTGGTTTAGATAGAGCCACTGAAGATGAATATAAAAAAGCATTGGAGTTTTTTTCTCGTTTGCCACAAAAGCATGTTGTTTTGTGGAACGATGGCGATAGATTAAAAAAACTTGATGCTAAATTAAAAAAACAGTCTCTTGAACCAAAGCAATTAGGTAAGGGTAGAAATGTTTGGTTTTGTCTTGGTTATGTGATGGCTTCGGGCAAAGCCAAATCGGTCGCACTACATGATTGTGATATCGTAACCTATAAACGCGATTTGCTTGCGCGATTAATTTATCCCGTTGCAAATCCAAATTTTAACTATCAGTTTTGCAAAGGTTATTACTCTCGTGTAGCAAATGGTTCTATTAACGGACGCGTTTGCCGCTTGTTGGTTACGCCATTATTAAGAGCGCTTAAAAAAATGTATCCAACAGAAAGCTTTGTTGAATACCTTGATAGTTATCGTTATGCCTTAGCCGGTGAATTTTCTCTTAGAACTGATGTGATTAATGATATCCGTATTCCCAGTGACTGGGGTTTGGAAATTGGTGTGTTGGCCGAAGTGAAACGAAACTATTCGACTAATCGTTTATGCCAAGTTGATATCGCGGATCAATATGATCATAAACATCAGGATTTATCTTTGGATAACGATGATGGTGGCTTATCAAAAATGTCGATAGATATTAGTAAAGCGATATTCAGAAAGTTGGCTACGACTGGGCTGGTTTTTACTGGCGAAACGTTTCGTTCAATTAAAGCGACGTATTATAGAATCGCGCTGGATTTTATCGAGACATATCACAACGATGCGGTAATGAATGGATTAACACTGGATATTCATGCCGAAGAACGGGCGGTTGAATTGTTTGCAAAAAACATAATGAAGGCAGGCTTGCATTTTCTTGATAATCCAATGGAAACACCGTTTATACCAAGCTGGACCCGTGTTAATAGTGCTTTACCTTCATTAGCATCGGAGTTTGTTTCTGCTGTTGACGAAGACTTGCAACAATATAAGTAAAAACAGAACGAACATGAACAGTAAGCAAGTTAATGAGTTGCATACGCGTGTAACTGGACACCTAAATCAGGTTTATCCTGATATTAAAGTTGATGAATTAGCTGTAAAGCTTATTGAAACAATGGGCTTGAGCAAGAGCTATTCTGAGCCTGCTAGACATAAAAACCATTGGGACGAGAAAGATGTTGCGGTGATTACCTATGCCGATACATTTAAGCGCGGCGAAG